>CAMRBO010000081.1 GCA_947040465.1 uncultured Mycoplasma sp. | reverse complement strand
ATTGTTGTTAATAACTTTATAATTACAAAATAGGAGAATACTATGAAAAGAACATATCAACCCAATAAAAGAAAACATGCAAAAACACATGGTTTTAGAGCAAGGATGTCTACTCCAGGCGGAAGAAAAATTTTATCTGCAAGAAGAGCAAAAGGGAGATCTAAATTAACTGTTTCTGATAAATAATGAAAAAAAATGAAATTGTCAAGAAAACACAGGAATTTCAAAATATTATCAGGAATAAAAAGCAATTTGTTTCTAACAACTTGATTTTATATTATATAAAAAATGATTCATTTCAAATAGGGATCTCAATTCCTAAAAAATTTATTAATGCTGTTGGCAGAAATTATTTGAGACGACAAATAAGGATGATAGTATCTAATATTGATTATTCCAACATAAAATACAAAATAATTTTAATAATAAGAAAAGACTATATGCAATTAACATATGAACAAAAAAAGAAAGAGATAATAGAATTTATAGAAAGATTGGGAAAAAGGTAAATATTGAATGAGTAAGCAAATCAAAAGATCCGATAAATATGATTTTTTCAAAGGAACAGTAAATAATAAAAACTCCAAAAAAACACCTAAAGAAAATTTTAAGTTAGCTTTTAAATACATAAAAATTGCTTTTTATGTATTTCTTTTAGGTATTTCATTAACTGGTTGCATTCAATCAATTGCCATAAAATCATCTTCAACTACAGGTAGTGGTATTGAGTTTTATACTAATGAAAATGATATAGCACCTTTTGTAACAACATATAAAATAACCGATAATATAAATCGACCTGTATTAGATGAATATGGTAATAATATTAGAGATGAAAAAGGAAATCTAGTTTATGAACAACAACTTATTAAAGATACTAAAAGTAACTATTTAGTAACTGATGATGATGGAACAATTACTAATTTAAGGAACCAAATAGAAATTCAGCATGAAGGGAAAGACAATTTATATGGTCAATATGATAATTATTCATCATCTTTAAGAATTTTAAATAGTGATGGTAAATTCATATCTAATACACTTAACATAAGTAAATCTTCAGAGGGTGGTCAATTAATTAGAGGAACTAATAAAGAAAAAGATTTCCTATTTTTAAATTCATCTATGCTTAGTAATATAAATGATTCAACAAGCTTATCTTATGATTATGCAAATAAAATTCTTGAAATCCCTATTTTTATTCAAAAATTACCTACTGCCATTCCGGATAAAGACGAATTAAAAAATTGAGAAAATGCCAGAACCGGAGGTAAGTTTCAGGCATTTCGTCTGGGAGCAGAAACTCCAGTCAAAATCAATGACAAAGGACAATATTTAAAGATAGATGGAACACCTCTAGATGTTAGTCTGGCTGAAGATAGAGCTGAAATTGATAGTTTTGAATATTCATTTGAATTTGAGAAAATAATTTTAGAAGTAGATTTGAATAGTTTTGCATCTGAAAAATTTTCTAGAGATTATTTGCAATCACTAGTCAATATTATTATGCAATTCAATCAATTCAATGCACTTGATAAGTTGCCGTCAGTTTCAATAGATTCTGAGAATGAACTTTCTTCTATAACTGAAAAAAGATTAAATAACTTAAATACTTTAAAATCACAAAATTTCTTAGATAATCCTATAGTTGAAACACCTAAAATGTTTAGCGCAAATGAGAGCAAGGTATTTGATTCAAATGAATTAACAAACACTTCAAATTTTATCGAAAATATGAATATTACAAATCAAAGATATTCTAATAATATGAGAATAGCAATATTAAACTATCAATCAAATATGAATGAGTTATTAACTAAATCAGGTTATTCGATATCAAAATTAAATTTAACTGGAGAGAATCCAGATTCTTGACCAACATCTAATCCTTTTGAATTGAATTTTGGCGAAGGTAATAGTCATGTTTATAATTTTTTATCTAATGGTTCATTGGTTGGTCAAAAACCAATAGTAACTTGAGGAGATGCTTGAGGACTTGGTCCATTTTATGGTTTTGTGGTTTATCCAATGTCATTTTTAGTGAATTCACTTGTTGGATCATTACCTCCTTCGTTAGGTGGTGGAGTGGCATTGTTGTCAATTGTAATATCGGTTATATTGGCAAGAATGTTAACTTTACTATTGACATATAAATCTGTATTTGCGCAAGCAAAACAACAAACTCTTGCACCTAAGAAAGCAAAAATTGATGCAAAATACATTGCCTATAAAGGGAATAAACAAATGGAACAAAAAAAGAGACAAGAAACATCAGAACTTTATAAGAAAAATAACATAAATATGTTAACCCCTCTTTTATCAACGTTAGTATCTATGCCTATATTTCTTGCGATGTGAAGAATTATTCAAGGTATTCCTTTTATAAAATCAACTTCTCTTTGAGGGATAAATTTTTCTCAAACATCATGACGGGAACTCTTTGCAGGGGAGTGGCAATATTTAATCTTGATAATATTAGCTGTAGTTGTTCAAGCAGGATCTCAATTATTACCTAGATATCTAAATAAAAAAAGAATG
>CAMRBO010000080.1 GCA_947040465.1 uncultured Mycoplasma sp. | reverse complement strand
GTAGCTGATCAAGCTAGAACAATTAGGGTTCCGGTTCATATGGTTGAAACAATTAATAAAATAATTAAAATCAAAAGAGAACTTCAACAAGAATTAAATGAAACTCCAACAGATCAACAAATAGCTGAAAGATATGGTGAGGATTTTACTGCTGAGAAAGTGCAATATATTCGTCGCATAAATATTGATCCTATTTCATTAGATAAGCCAATCGGAAAAGAAGATGATTCATCATTTAGTGATTTTATTAAAGATAATAATGTTATATCTCCTGTAGATTACGCAGCGCAAGAAGAGTTGTCAGCAATTTTGACAGAAATGATTGAATCTCATTTAGATGAATTTGAAAAAGAAATTATTCAAAAAAGATATGGAATTGGAATTGATGCTAATGGTCAAAAAATAAAATCACATACATTAGATGAAATAGCTTTACAATTAGGTTTTACAAGGGAAAAAGTTCGTCAAATAGAAACTAAAGTTTTGAGAAAACTTAAACACCCTCAAAGAAGAAAAAAATTAAAAGATTTTTATCAAAATGAAAATTAATAATCAAAATAAGTTAATCGAATTATTTGAAAGTGAATTTCCATTGAAAGATCAAGAACCATGAGATTTTAGTGGTTTTTCTTTTAATTACAAAAATGAGAAAGAATTAAAGGTTTTAATTTCTCTAGATGTGGACAAAAAAACTATTCTAAGGGCTATTACAGAAAATGTTTCATTAATTGTTTCTCATCATCCATTTTGTTTTGCCCTCTCACCAATAGAAGCTATTAAAATTGACGCTTCAAAAAAAGAATTATTTGCTTTAGTTAAAAATAATAGTATTTCAACTTATTCAATTCATACAACATTTGATATGAATAAAAAAGGCACTGATTATTACTTGTTAAAAAAATTGGGTTTGTTAGAAAAAATAGTTACACAACATAAATTTAATTCAGTAGTCAATTATCAATTATCATTTCAATCATTGATAAATTTATTAAAAGAAAAAATTTCTTTAGATTTTGTTATCTCAAATTGATCAGAACCAACAAACACTATTATTAATAATATTTATTTTGCTCCAGGTGCAGGAGATATCTATGAATTTATAAGAGATAACAAAAATGATAATTGTGATTTGCTCATAACTTCAGATATAAAATGAAATGAACAAATAACTTTGCAAAATTTAGGAATCAATTTCATAATTGTTTCACACAAAATAGAAGAAGTTTTCATTGAAGGTATTAATGAATTTTTAAAAGATAAATTATCAGATAATGTTGAAATAATTTTGGATTATAAAAAAGATTACTTAAAAAAATATTAATAACTTTAAATCATAATATAAACACAACACACTAATTTTATATATTTAATATATAATTAAAAAATGGATATAATAAACTGATTTCCCGGCCATATGGCAAAGGCGTTCAATGATATAAAAGATAAGCAAGAAATTGTTGATTGTTTTATTGTTCTTTTAGACGGTAGAGTCCCTTTATCTTCTTATAATATTGAGTTTGATAAAATAGCTCCTAAAAAACCGAGATTATTCGTTTTTACAAAAAGTGATTATACAAATGTTGATAAACTAAATCAATTACTACCAAGATTTAATAATGAATATGACATGTCTGTTGTTGTTAATTTAAAAAAACCGCAATCACGTAAAAAAATATTGATGAAACTTGAGCAAGTTTTAATTAAAAAAAGAGAGAAAGATGCTAAAAAAGGGTTATTAAAACCTAGACTAAGGTGTTTTGTGATTGGGATGCCTAATGTTGGTAAATCAACAATGATAAATTTATTGGCTCAGGCAAAAAAAACAAGGGTAGCTAATTTTGCAGGGACAACGAGATCACTCCAATGAATTTCTGCAGGAGATGTTCAATTATTGGATACTCCTGGAATTTTAATGCCTAAATTAGTAAATCAAAAAGACGCTTTAAAATTAGTGGCCACTGGAGCAATTAAGGCAGAGATTATAAATGATCTTGATTTTTATTATGAAATTATGAATACAATAAATAAATATGCTCCTGAAAAATTTGAAGAATTAGGAATAATATATTTTAAGGACGAAATTGGCAAGTACAATGAACTTGTTAAGTTCACCAAAAAAAGAAATTTACTTATTAAAAATGGTGAACCAGATATTAATAAAGGTCTAAAGATAATTAGGCAACAAATATTAAATTTTACTAATATTATTTGAGATTAATAGAATCAATGTAATATAATAATGAATTGTAAATGTTAGGACAAATTATGGAAATACAACCAAAACAATTATGAGAAGAATTTTATGGTGACAAAGAATATGCTTTTGATTTTGCTAATAAGTTGATTATTAAAGAAGAATTTAAAACTAAATCACCATTTTCTTGAGATATAGAGAGATATGATTTTGAAGATGAAAAAAGTTTTATAGCTAATTTAAAAACAATTAAAATAAGAGATAAAAAATCGGTTTTTGAAATTATAATTATTAAATATATCTTTATAAAAATCCCGATTAAAATTATTATTTTTTTATTACAAAGAAGATTAAGAAATGAAA
>CAMRBO010000079.1 GCA_947040465.1 uncultured Mycoplasma sp. | reverse complement strand
TAATATGGTTTGATGATAAAAGTGGCCTTATGTGCTTTAATAAGGACTTTGAAGAAGATTTGGCTAAGTTGGGTATTTATCCAACAAGAATAAAATCAAATATTATGAAAGATAATGAAATCATTAAGTATCTTTCAATTAGAAATCAATATCGTCAAAATAAGTTAAATGATATCTGGACATTGTTTCAAAAGGATATTGTGCATTTGCTGAATGGGTAGTATGAAATAGACTTTTCTGAACAATGATTTTAATTTTCATATTCAAGTTTTAACTTTTCATATGCAAGTTTTAATTTTTTAAGTAATAATGAAAATTCTGATTTGGTTTTTTTATTAAAAATCACAATTAAAAATTTTTCTTCAATATTACTTGGAGAATAATCAATGATTTTATTTTCATCATACATTTTCAAAAAAACAGAACTTTGTTTTTTTCCAAAAAATTTCAATCATTCAGTTTCTGGCCAACTTTCTTCAGCCATTTTGCTTCTTAAATAATTGGTAGAATCTGTATGACCACAGTCATACATTAATTTTTCAATATCTTCATCAATATTTGGTAAAATTCATTGTTTTCAATCGCAAGTAATATTATTACTATTTTTCATAAATTTTGCAATAGTATAAACCATTCTAAGGTATTGAATTAAATCCTTATTTTCACTCTTATCTTTTGATCAAATAAATAATAGTGAAATTTCTTCTCAATCTTCAAAATATTCACTATATTGTGCAAAGGCTTCTTCGATAGGAGAAAGATCTAAAGATGGTTTATTTTTTTTAGTATTAATTGTTATATAGTTTTGGAGACATTTTGAAATCTTTTCTGAAAAAAATTTAGATATTTCTATAATAGACTCAAGAAATATAGTTTTTTTAACAAAAAAAGTTGGTGCTCGATTCTTTTCTTTCTCAACAAAATAACATTCTCCGAATGGAAACCATTCAGATTCATGTTCTTTGTGAGTTCCAATTGAATACATATGTGTTTTTTGATATATTTGTCCATTCGGATGAATTAATTTATTTCTAATGCCCTTTAAAAACTGTAATTCATAATTATTGTTATTTGAAATACTTTTTCCAATATATTTTTCTATAAATGATTCATCAATAGTATGTGTATCGCTAATTTTTGTTTTGAAATTATTATTTATAATTTTTGAAAAATTACAACCTTTTAATATTTCGCTTTTTAATTTAACATCAATAATTGTTATTTTTTCAATTAGAGACCAAAATATTATTGAAGAAATTAAAAAATCAATAATATTAATATTCTGACTTGTAAAATTTATTTCCTCATAGAGAGTTTTTAAATACATGAATGATTCAGAAATATCATTTATAAAACTTCTTTTATTAGATTCTTTTTTTGAATCTATTTGTGCTATTTTTTTGTTTTTATTAGTTCAATTAAAAGGTTGAAAAAAAATTTCATTAAAATCAATTTTTAATTTTATATTTGGTGCATCACTATTAATATCCATAACTTTAATAAATTTTAACATTAATAATTAAATTTGTTTAAAAGAAGGTTGTTATAATTGGTTTATTATTAATTTTTTTAAAGGTTAATTCAAAGCACAATAAAACTCTAATTAAATATTTATTTAGTTATATATCTAATTTCAAAAAAAAAAAAAATGACCAAGAATCATCAAGTAAATTTTCCGGTTCTATTGTTATTTAAAAATCACATTGCGTAATTTATTGTTCGCAAAATTATTATACACCTTTTTCAGATAAACAATTATTTTTGAAAAAATTTAATATTATTTTGTGGATTGATTTAAGAGAATCGCTAAAATCATCTGTATTCTTATTCCATCTTTTTGACACAAGTTCATCAAATTCTTTGATTCTATAAGATATTATATTTTCATTTTTAAATAATCCCAAAATATAAACAAGAACCAACAAATCGTTTACAAATGGATTTTTACATTTTTGTTTCAATGATGTTTTATTAATTAATTCTCCTCTTTTTGGAATTAATATACTCGTTATTTCAAAATCTTTATATGGCTTTAAGTTAGATAATAAAATAGAGTTATGGGCTGCTGCATTTCTAATTTCTTTAAATCTATATAACAAAGATTTATTTATATCTATTTTTATATCAAAAAATGTCATAAACTTTAATAAAGATCCAATATCTAATACTTCAAGTAATGCTCACAATTCTCAATTATTATCATATTTTTCATGAAGATTTATTTTATAGCTAGATTTAATTTCTAACTTTCTTTTCAAACTACTATCAATATAATCTTCTGCCTTAATAAATTCATTAATTTTTGACTTTGTTATATGAATTTTATTTTTTGTATATAAAGATATTATTTTAACTTTTATTAAATGTTCAACGTCTAATGATGCTGATATTATTCACTTTCTTAAGTGCATATCAATAACGGAAAGTTCCTTTAAAACAAAGAAATCAACACAATATTTTTTATCAACATCAAATATAAAATTATTTAAATAGCATTTTAATCTAAATAGATAGTTAGAGTTGGTAAGATATTCCATTGCTTCATCTTCAGTTATTAAGTC
>CAMRBO010000078.1 GCA_947040465.1 uncultured Mycoplasma sp. | reverse complement strand
ACAACAGAGAAGTATTAATGAAAATAAAAAATGTTCTAAATAATCATTGAAATATTGTAATTAAGGGAATATCATTATTCAATTATACTGAAGATAAGTCAACACTCACTAATGACAATGTTACTGTTTTGTCTCATGGTGATTTAAGACCAAAAAACATCATTGTTGATAAAGATGGTAATGTTCATCTTATTGACTTTGAATGAATAAGATATACAGATATCTATTTTGATTTATCACATCTACATCTATATTGTTTTTTCAGTATAAATGATATAACGGATATTTTTGATGTTAATAAAGAAAAATTAGAAATTGCTATTGATAAAGTTAAATTATTTAATGATAAATGGAATAAAAAAAATCTAATTTAATAGATTTTTAAATATCGTTAGGATTATTTTTATCTTTCGAATTGAAATCTTTTGATTTCACAAGAGATTCTGCAGAATGCGTATTATCTTCTGAATTATATACTTCTTCAAAGTTTGGATTTTCATCTTTAGTTAATTTTTTTTCTAATTGAGCAATTTTCTTTTTCTTTTCATTTTCTTTTTTAAGCCTTTTAACATCTCTTATCAACTTATGACTATCACTTAGTCAAAAATAAACAAAAGGTAAAAATACTGCACCTGATAATCAATTTCCGAACATTGCAGGAATCATATTTATAAATATACTTCTAAATGATCAATCGCCGAATGTCAATGGAATATCAAATACTCCTTGACCAACACTTTGCATAATTGAACTATCTGCATGTGTTCATCCAAAAGAAAATAAAATAAAGTTAGCCGTTACATGTTGAAATCCAACTATTGCAAATAATCATATTGGAAAATAAATTAAAAATATTTTTGCAATAGAGTGTCTAGTCGCCATGGTTGATCAAACAGTTCCAGCAACTAAAATATTACATAAAACTCCTGAAAAAAATGCTTGTCATCACTCCATGTGAACTTTTTTTGCAATTATTTGATTCAAAACAAATAAATGTTTATCGCTGAAAACATGCGCACCTCTGGCAAGTGCTGCAATTAATAATGCACCTATAATGTTACCCAATAATGTTAAAAATCATTTTAAAACAACTGGTGGTATTTTCACTTGTTTAGTTAAAATTGCAATTGAAGTTAAGTTATCAGAAGTAAATAATGAACCACCTAAAAATACAATTAATAATAATCCTACAGGAAATATTGCTGCAGCAACAATTAATGGTCAACCAGTCATATTAATTGGAGGAGCAATATTTAAGGCTAAATTTTCTTGTCAACCTGAAGCGAAAACAGATGAGTCTTGCATACCTGCAATAATCATAATAAATGCTATATATGCAATTCCAACATAAATACAGCCCATTATTCCTAAAAATATAAGTTTTCATCACGTTAATTGAGTTTTCTTTATTGCAAATTCAATACCGTTATTGAAATTATCTTTATAATCATGCATAAAATATCCTCTTCATTTTAATCGTTATTTAACATATATTATAATACAATTAATTTTAAATGTTAAAATTAATTATAAATGAAAGTTGGTATTATATAATGAAAGTTAAAATTGAGAATGGACATACAAACATTTCCTATAAAGATGGTGATGTTTTTTTACAAAAAAAAATTTATAATGAGTTCAATCATAAAATTGATTATGAAATTTTACAAGAGTTTGATTTTGTTCCAAAATTAATTTCGCAAAATGATGTTGAAAACAAATGAGAGTTCATCGATGGGAAAATTCCTAATATCACTGATGAAACATTGATTAAAATTGCTAATTCTGTAAAACAAGTTCATAATTCTAAGTTGAAATTCCCTCCATTTAATATTGCTGGAAGAATAAAAGAGTACAGAAAAGTAATGCAAGAAAAGGGGATAAAAATACCTATTATTTATGAATACTATAAAAGAATTAATTATATTATTAAAAATCAAGATAAATCAACTCCAATCCATTCTGATATTTGAGATCAAAATTTAATTGAAGATAAAAATGGAAAATTATTTATTTTTGATTGAGAATTTGCACATATGGGAGACAAAAACTTTGAGCTAGCTTATATTATTGAAAGTCTAAGATTAACAGACGCTCAAGAAACCGTTTTTTTAAACCAATATGATGATTATAATTATCAATTTATTAACAATCATAAGGAATTAGTGAATTATTTGATAATTCTTTGAAATAATGCACAATCTTCAAAAGTGTTTGATGATCAAGAATTTATAGAAAAATTAGAAAAAATAAGTAAAGAAAGAAGCAATAAAAAATCTAATAAGAATTAGATTTTTTATTATATTCTTCCTTGTTTACGAAGTGTTCTTTTAGTTTTAGCAGTTACTCTTAAAGTAATTTTTTCTCCATTTTCAATAATTGTAACTTTTTGAAGATTTAAATTGAATCTTCTTTTAGAAGTGTTTAGGGCGTGAGAACGCAAATTTCCTGACATTGGTTTTTTACCAGTAATATCATCTACTCTTGACATATTTGCCTCCTATCTTAGTTTATATATTATACATAATTGTGCAAACATATAAATAAAAAAATATTAATTATTATAGTTTTTTTATTTTTTCCACTATTTTTTTAGCATCAAAACCTTTTTGCTTAT
>CAMRBO010000077.1 GCA_947040465.1 uncultured Mycoplasma sp. | reverse complement strand
CTATGCACTTCAAAAGGTGTTGCGTGATATGGGGCATGAGGTTGTAACGGATAAACGTCCACAAACGTTTGCTCCTTTTTATCGCCAGTTACTAAGTATAGCTAAACGATTTATTTTAAAATATATACTTTGTCGTAAAGGTATTGAAACTATCTTTCCATATTTTCAAACTAAAGAAGATTATGTCGTAATCTCTCAGCATACAGAAAGATTTATTGATCAACATATTCAAACTGTAGATTTGTTTCAAGGAAAAAAACGACCAGCGGAAGAGATGATCAATGCCTTTGATACCTACGTTGTAGGAAGTGATCAGGCTTGGAGACCTATGTATTCTCCTTTTTTACCTAATTATTTTCTTGATTTCACTAAGGGTAAATCATGCAAACGTATTGGTTATGCTATTTCATTTGGAGTAAGTGATTGGGAATTAACATCCAAGCAGACAATTTTATGCAAACATTTAGTGAAACAATTTGATGCTATTTCTATGCGAGAGGATTCTGCAGTTTTATTATGTAAAACATATCTTGATGCAGATGCAGTACATGTGTTAGATCCAACGATGTTATTAGATAAAAAAGATTATATTAGCTTAGTTGAGCAAGCGGAAGAACCTGTTAGTTCAGGTAATTTGATGGTTTATATTCTGGATCGAAGCAACGAGAAAATAGCTATTTTAAATCAGGTAGTATCTACTTTACATCTTAGACCGTTTGACGTGATGCCTATTGAAAAACTGTCAAGTAAAACGAAACACAAATTATCAGCTTGTACTTTTCCTTCTGTTACCCAGTGGTTGCGAGGTTTTATGGATGCAGAATATGTAGTAACAGACTCTTTCCATGGTTCTGTATTCGCAATTATTTTCAAGAAACCTTTTATTGCCATAGGAAATAATGAAAGAGGGTTAGCACGATTTAATGCATTATTTAACTTAGAGAATCGATTAGTTCTCACACAATCTGAATTAACAATAAAATTAATCAAAGAACCGATTGACTTCGATTTTGTATCCAAGATGCAAAGAGAAGGATTGAAAAAGTCTAAGGATTTCTTAATGAAAAATATTTAATGCAAATGAGTTTTGACACAAAGAGTCACAATCTAAACAATAACAAAGAAAAATATTTATTGTATTTTTCTTTGTTAGATATTTTGTTTTTACCATATTTTCCATTGATTTCAATTACTTATGGTCAAGTGATTATATTTTTTTGGTTTTTATCAAAACCAAAAAAATATTTTGATAAATCAGAATATAGAGCTTGGTTCATTTTTGTATTTTTCTCCTTTTTAGGAACGTTGTTGTCCGTTTTTACAACACCAACTCTCTTTTTTTCAGAAACTATAGTTGAGAATATTAAAAGGTTTATTCAGTATTCTTCAAATCTTTCATATTATTTTTTCTTTGTATATATGTTTAGTTTTAGTAATATAAAAATAAATATGAAGAAAATTTTAATATATTTTCTGTTGTTTAGTACAGCTTTTGCTCTGGTGTATATTTTGGATTTTGACTTATTTATAAGATGGAAATCGATTTTAAACCCTAAAGACTCGTTTATAATATTAAATAAGGAATTAGATGAAGTTATAAGATATAATTTTTTGTGGTCTGATCCTAATAATGTAGGTGCTGTATTAGTTGCAGTTGTAGTTTATCTGTATTGTAATATAAAAACTAATTTACTAGAAAAACTAATTTCACTGATTTTATTAGTAATAAATTTAGTTGCCATAATGAGTTCGGCTGCGTGGTTATGTTTAGCTATATCTTTCTTTTTTATATTTACATTAAAAATAGAAAAAGAAGGAGTAAGCTCATTTATTAAACCTATTTTGTTTATAGGTATATGTGTGTTAATTGTGATTTTGATTTCACCGGATTTTAGTGTAATTACTGGAGATGATGTTGTTAAATCATCTATTGATAGATTTGAATCAAATTCATCAGATTCCCGTTTTGTAATATGGGAGAGATTTATGACAGAGAAACCTATTATATATTATTTCCTCACAGGTGTAGGAGATGTAGTATTTTTTAATGGAAGAGTAGCATCACCTCATAATGGTCATTTATATTTAATATATGCATTTGGGTTAGGTGGTTATTTGTCATTTCTGTATTTTTTCAGAAAAAGAAAATTTCAGTCATTTTTAAGCTACATATATATGTTTCCTATATTTGTTTGTTTTTCAATCAATTTGGGTATTAAAGAACAAAAATTTCTTATTTTAGTAATTCTTTTATTGTCATATGATTTATCTCAAAAAAAACAAACTTATGAATGATTTAATTTCAATAATTGTCCCTGTTTATAATTTAGAACTCTATGTTGAAGATTGTATTAATAGTTTGATAAATCAATCTCATGAAAATATTGAAATAATTATAATTGATGATGGATCTATCGACTTAACCAAAAAAAAATGCGAGAGTCTCGCTAGTAAAGATTTTCGAATCAAATTTGTTTCGAAAAGTAATCAAGGTGTTTCTTCAGCGAGAAATTACGGATTAAGTATCTCAAAAGGTGATTATATTGCTTTTGTAGATGGAGATGATACTTGTTCAAAAGATATGTATGAAAAGTTATATAAATTAATTTTGAAAACAGATACAGATCTATGTGTATCAACATCAATTGTTTTGGGTGATAAATTAGTGGATAACACAGATATAAAACAAGATGTTTTGAGTGGATCCGAATGTATGAATGAGTTGATAAATATGAACTATCCGTCTTCGTTATGTACATCTTTGTATACAAAATCAG
>CAMRBO010000076.1 GCA_947040465.1 uncultured Mycoplasma sp. | reverse complement strand
CACTTTTATATTTACTATTAACAGTTTCAAAAAATTCATGATTTTTAGTTTCAGATTTTCTTTGTTTTTGTTTTTCCGATCTTTCAACTCTTCTCTTTTTAATTGTTTCATCATCACAAACTATTAAAAACAAAATATCAATCTTCGGTATTGATTTCAAGAATAATAAGTATTTTTTTTCTATTTTTTTTCATTCAATTATTTGTTTTTCTGTGAAATTATTAAATTTTATGTGAACTTCAGGGAAAATAAAATCATCAATTAAGTGACGATCAATTAAAACATTTTCAAATTTTGGAAATTTTTGAATCTCTTTTTTTCTCAAACTAAACATACGCTTTTGAAATTCGAAAGCATATGTTTTCATATCATTCATGTAGTTATCAAAATCCTTGTTTAAGACCTCGTCTCTTTCATAAAGAAATTTAAAGTTAGTTAAACTTTTTTCAAGTTCTTTAATTATTGTTGTTTTACCAACTGCTCCAGGTCCTATTATGGCTATTTTCATATTTGTCTTTCTTGTATTCAAGTTATAAATAGATATTAATAAAAATAAAATGTTCATAATAATTATAGAAATATTTATAACTCCAACTCCCGAAAAGAATATAATTCCGAGAATATTTTTGGTAATTCAAATATACCATGTTTTTTGATAATTTAAAACCATTGTAATAAATGCGATCATAGATATTGAATTTATCAAAGTATCAATAACTCTTCCGGATCAATAATAATTAAAATTTTCTCCATATTCTATACTGGGAATGTTTGCTAAATCTGCTCAAAACAAATTAATTAATGGTGTTAAGAAGTAAAAGAACAGAAAGGCAAAAGCAAAAAAAGATATTAGCATTAATACGGAACTCAACGTTAATCTTCTTTCCTGAATTTTGTTGTTATTTCTTGTTTTAAATAGCATTATTATAAAAATCGGAATATAAAAGATAATGTTGATTAAAAAATCACCAGTTAAATTAATAGATAAGGAAAAGAGACCAAATAAAATAGCATTAGAAATACCTCATACATAACCACTTCTTTTATTTTTGTTTATTTCTAATATTGCAATCACACCTGTAAATGAAGCAAACCCAGATGTTGTGCCCAATATTTTTTGGTATAGTTCTCCTGATTCTCAGATTCAACTTTGAGAAGATATTGAATATAACGAAAAAAAGATACTAACAAAAAGAAAGATTAAAAGAAAAGAACGCGAAATATACTTATTTCTTTCAAGACTTTTTTGAAATCTTTTTATATTTTTGTTAAACATTTATAATTCCTTTTCCATAAAGTAATACCAAGTTCATATAAAGTTCTTGACGGTATATAGCAAGCAATATTATTTAATATATCCGTTTGAATAATTACCACTAATAGTCCCTGGATTAGGTTTGGTAATATATATTTAAAGAAATTTTTCTTTTTCCACCAACTCACTTTATCAATGGTTTCACATATTCTGCAATAACTAATTATTTATTATAGCAAATTTCAAATTGTTTTTGTTATTTGAACTACTTAATATTCTTCATTATTTCAGCTACAACTCCAACTATTAAAGAATTCCCCATTGTAAAGTATCATGCTCTATTAGGTATTCCTGCTGTTCAATTATCATCAAATCCATTTAGACGTTCACATTAAATAGGCAAAAGAAATCTTGCTTCTTGTTTTGTTCTATAATACTTATATATTTGACATTGAGTGTGACAGACTGATTGTTACGCTCTGAGTCTTCCAATTTTTCTGTTTATATAAAGATTCCGATTGACGTTTATATATATTGTATCAATCAATATAATCTAAAATTATTGAATTATCCCCTAATAAACAAAGTCATATTGACTATAGTTTACTATAAAATATCTAAACGACTAATCTTAGCAATTGAAGTCAATGAGCATTTGACACATTATAATTATTTCAAACAAATTGAAAGACAAAATATTAAAATTATATAATCTTTCCTTTTACTCAGATTAAGTACCAGAGGTAGTAAAAAAGAAAGTAACTTAGAATAGTTATGGTCAAAAAATTATTTATTAAATAACGTTAAAATATTAAAGACTACTTAAAAAATAAAAAACATTATTTATTTTTTTATTGTAAAATAATATTGTAAGAAAAATTGCAGAAAGTAAATCAGTTCAGTTTATTTATATAAACATTGTTTGGTGATAGCAAGAACGTAAGAATTTATAAGTAACCAATAATAATTAGCTTGCAATGATTGTGATCACCTCCTTTCTTAAGAATTCAAATAATTGTTTTTTTAAGAAATGAGATGAATATCGAGAAAAATAAAATTAGCAATAATTGTTTATATTGATTAAATGCCGACAAAATAACTAATTATCTTGGTAAAACCGTAACTAAAAAGAGACCTTCTTTGTGTATTGGACAAAAAAACATCAATAAAGAAACTTATTATTACTTTCTATTAGGAACTAGTGTTGAAACAAGTGAAAGACAATTCAAGAATTTCAATAATTTTTTTGTTAAAATTAAAAAAAATATTGTCAATAAATTAGCGAAACACACTTATTTTCAAACGAATATCATTTATGTTCTTAGGGAAAGTGATTTGTCTATTTATGTCCAAGGTTATATAGGAAAATTAACAAACAAAGACATATTAAGTACATCTAAAAATTATAGAGAAGCTTTTGAATTAGAAATTTGTTTATTTTCTTTTTATTCAAATAGATATAGTAAGTGATTAATTGGTAATTATCAATCTAACTTTAAAGATATAGCATCTGCAAACAATAAAAATA
>CAMRBO010000075.1 GCA_947040465.1 uncultured Mycoplasma sp. | reverse complement strand
TCGTGACATGGTTACAATTTATGGTATGAGTGATCTTGGTCCTATTAAATATGAAGAAGCAGCAGGTAGTCCTTTCTTAGGTAGAGACTATGGTAAAAATAAATCATTTTCTGATTCTGTAGCTCTTGAAATTGATACTGAGATTAGAAAAATTATTGATAATTCACAAAAAGCAGCATATAAAATAATTAAAGAAAATATGAAACTATTAGAATTAATTAAAACTTCTTTATTAGAAAATGAAACTATTGTTTCGGAAGAAATTGAATACATTGCAAAACATTTAAAATTACCACCTAAAACTAAAAAAACAACAACTAAAGAAGAAGAAATTAGTTTGGATGAATTAATGGATGAAGTAACTGAAACAACAATTATTGATGACGAAATTAAAACTGTCAATATTGAAGTAACACCTTCTGAATTAAAAAAGAAAAAGAAATAGTATATATAATAAAATAAAAAAACACACATAACTGGTGTGTTTTTTTATTTTATTAATTCAAATATATCATCACCAATTTTGGCGATATCTATTCCAAAGTTTCTAGCTACTACATTACCTAATGTCGCTAGACCATTAAAATCAGGAAGTCTTTTTGGTTTAGAAGTAAATGATTTAGAAAAGATTGTTGCAGGCAAATTCTCTCTTGTGTGATCAGTTCCTTTGTATGTAGGGTCATTACCGTGGTCTGAGGTGATTATTAATAAATCATCTTCTCTCATTGCATTTATAAGCTTAGCAAGCTTTATATCAAACTTATCGATGTTATTAGCATATCCTTCAACATCTCTTCTATGTCCATAGTGTGAGTCAAATTGTACAAGGTTTAAAAAAATGAATTCATTCTCAGTATTTTTAGTGGTTAAATCGATTAGGATGTCCATCCCATCTTCATCACCTTTTGATTTATAATGTTTACTTATTCCTTGTCCAGAAAAAATATCACTTATTTTTCCTATACTAACAACATTAACACCTTTTTTATTAAGATTACTTAAAATATTATCTTCAGGCGGAAGAATAGCAAGATCATGTCTATTAAATGTTCTCTCTCATTTACCATCACTACCTATATAAGGTCTTGCAATTATTCTACCAACATTTCATTCAGGTTTTGAAGAACATATTTCTCTTGCAGCTTTAGCATAACGATATAGTGTTTCAAGTCCCATGTGCTTTTCGTGACCGCATATTTGTAGTGTTGAATCTTGTGAAGTGTAAACAATAACTGAATCAGTATCAATTTGTTCTTGTGCCATTTCATCCAAGATAACAGTTCCACTAATTGCAACGTTACCTATTATTTTTTTACCATCAAAAGCTTTTGATAATTCATTAATTAATTCTTCAGGGAATCCGTGTTCTGTAAATACAGGAAATGGATTTTTTGTTTCAATACCCATCATTTCTCAATGACCTGTCAAAGTATCCTTACCATTTGATATTTCATCAACAACAGCAGTATAAGCTAATTGAGAAGTAACTTTTCCTTGATCATGTAATTTTGCTATTGATGTAATACCTAGTTTTTTTCATGTAGGGATTGTTAATTTAAACTTTTCAGAAACGTGCAAAAATGTATTGGCCCCTTTGTCACCAAATTCTGCTTGTCTTACATCTCCACCAATCCCTAAAGAATCAGTAACTATCATCATTACTCTTTTATATTTATTCATAAATTTACCTCCAACATAATTAATATTTATTTGTATTATTAATTATACATTTTTATATTTATTAAATAATTTAAAAAAGAGAATCTAAAAAATATATCACCATTAGTATCTTTCAAAATAGCTAATTATAAATCTTGCTTAGTTGTAGCTATAACAACTTCTCTAATTGATATTTCTTGTGGCATTTGATACATAAATAAAGCAGTCTTAACAACTTCTGTAGGATCAACTACTTTTCCACCCATTGTTGTTTTTCAATCCTGGTAACCATCAATAATGGACTTATCAGTTGTTCTATCTAGTAATTTAGTTTCTACTGCTCCTGGTGAAATAAGTAAAACTCTAACATTTGATCCCGAAACTTCTTGACGAATTGTTTCAGTTAATCCATGAACAGCGTACTTAGTAGCACAATAAGCAGCATGATTGTTAAAAGGTTTGAATCCTGCTATTGATGAAATATTAATAATTGTTCCACTATTTTGACTTATCATATTTTCCAATACTATCTTTGTTCCATTCAATACACCTAATATATTAACGTTTATCATAGTGCTTCATTCTTTTGGGTCTTGTTTCGTCATATCACCTAGCATCATTATTCCTGCATTATTAATAATTAAATCTGTTTTCCCAAATGTTTTTTCTGCATTTTCAATTGATTCTTTAAATGATTCAAAATCACCAACATCTATTTTATTAACTAATATATTTTTATTTGCCATATGTTTAATTGATTCAATATTCATATCTAACAATAACAAAGGGTATCCTTGTTCAGAAAACTGCTTAATGTATTCTAACCCCATTCCTCCTGCTGCTCCAGTTATAACTACTAATTTTTTTTCTTGATTCATCTTTATCTCCCAATTTAATAATATAAATAATTATATAATAAAAAAATATAAAAAAAGATACTGATGATAGCTATTTAAAAAGTAAATTTCTTAATAAAATTCCTTGCCCTTTCAAAAAATGATGTTTTGGCTTGAATTTTTTTATTTGCATTAGGTCCAAAGCTATTAATTTTTTCCAAAAATATTCCATTTATATCTGAACCATGTTCTCTAACTTCTCCGGTTTTAATATAAGAATCTAATATCTTTTTAGTTTCAGCT
>CAMRBO010000074.1 GCA_947040465.1 uncultured Mycoplasma sp. | reverse complement strand
GGAATGAATCGTTTTTATGCGATGATTCTTTAATAACTTCAGGAACTAACCTAATTATAGAATCCGCTATCACCATTGATGGAAGTTCTCCGCCAGTTAATACATAATCACCTATGGAAATTTCACAATCTACCAAAGTTCTTACTCTATCATCAAATCCTTCATATCTACCGGAAATAAATGTTATTGTTTCTTCTTTAGATAACTCCAAAGCAATATCTTGTGTAAATTTTTTTCCTTGAGGGGAGAGCAATATTACTTTTCCTTTTTTAACCAATGAATTTAAAGCATTATCAATAGGTTCAATCATCAACAACATTCCCGGACCGCCGCCATAAATTTCATCATCAACTTTTTTATGTTTGTTATTTGTGAAATCTCTAAAATCTATTACATTAATGTTAATTAGATTTTTTTCAATCGCTTTCGAAACAATTGATTCAGTTTTAAATGCATCATAATACTTTGGGAAAATTGTTAAAAAATTTATTTCCATTAATTACTCTTCTTTTTTAGTTGCTGTTTTTTTAACTACAGGTTTTTTAACTTTTGTTTTAGAGGCTGTTTTTTTTAATGTTTTTTTAGCACTCAGTTTTTTTGGTTTTGTTTTTTTAGCTTTTTCTTTAGTCAGTTTATCTTTTGATAAAGTATACTCTTCTCAAATTTTATCTTGTTTTAGCAAGTTTTTTACAGTTTCAGTAGGTTGTGCTCCATCATCTAATCATTTGATAATTAATTCTTTATTTAATTTTAATTCATTAGATAGTGGGTTAAAATATCCCAACTCTTCAATAAAACGACCATCTCTAGGAGATCTAGCATCTGCTGCTACCACTCTATAAAAAGCATTGAATTTATTTCCCATACGTTTTAATCTTAATTTTACCATTCGTCCTCCTTATATATAATTTAAAATGTACCTATATTTTATCACAAAAAATAAAATAGGTGTCAAGTATTTTTGCTTGACACCTATTTTGAAATACATCACATTAATTTTATTTCATTTCTTTTAAAACAGTATTTGTGAAAATGCTTTTTATACGTTCTACCGAACTCTCAATGGATTTTATAATTTGTGAAATAGGAAAGTAATCTAATTCATTATCTTCATTAGTTAATTCTTTTCTTATTTTTTTAGTTATTTCATGAGTATATACAATAAAATCTAAGTACATTTTCTCAGTTTCATCAAATATATCTTCTTTCTTTTGATCTTCATAAATTTTAATGTATTTTTGGAATAGATTTAAATATGAATTTACTAAAGTTTTAATCATTATAATTTGATCATTATTTATTTTTTTACGAACAAAAACTTTTGCAATTGCTAAAGAATAATTTGTAGATTTCGCTATATCTTTAGCAGAATAAATAACAGAAATAATAAATCTTAAATGATTTGCTCTAGGATGATCTTTAGATATAGTTCAAATACATTCATCAACTAAATCTCTTTCTTTATCTTCTGCACCTTTTATTCTTGATTCAATAGAATCAAGAATTTTATTTTCGTCCTCACTTGAAAAAATATAATTTCACAATTTTTCATGGGTCGTATATGAATATTCTAAAAATTCAAAAACCATTTTTTTCAATATTTTTTCTGATGTTAATAAGGTATTATAATTTGTTGCCATTATCCTATCCTTCCATTTATATAATCTTTTGTTTCTTTTTTGTTAGGGTTTAAAAATATTTTTTTAGTTCTTCCAGTTTCAAGAATTTTGCCTTGATAAAAGAAGAATGTTTCATCACTTATTCTTTGAGCTTGCGCCATTGAGTGAGTAACAATTATGATTGTGTATTTTTTCTTTAATTGTAAAATTAATTCTTCAATTTTAACCGTTGCAATCGGATCCAAGGCTGAAGTGGGTTCATCCATCAACAAAACTTCGGGTTCCATAGCAATAGCTCTGGCAATACAAAGTCTTTGTTGTTGTCCGCCAGAAAGACTTGTTCCTAAATCATTGAGATTATCTTTGACATCTTCTCATAAAGCAGCGCCTTCCAATGATTCTTGCACAACTTTATCTAAAACTTTTTTATCATGTATTCCATTTGATTTAGGACCATATGCAACATTATCATAAATTGAAATTGGAAATGGTGTTGGTTTTTGAAAAACCATCCCTACTCTAGAACGTAGAGTAGTTACTGGAATTTTTTTAGACTTAATATTTGTTTGATCGAAGAAAATATCACCTTCATACAAAACACCTTCTATTAAATCATTCATTCTATTCAAAGCTCTAAGGAATGTTGATTTACCACAACCAGAAGGACCAATGAAAGAAGTTATTTTTTTGAGTTTAATATTCACATTAATGTCAAATAAAGCTTGTTTTTCTCCATTTTTATATCACAAAGAAAAATCATTAATTTCAAAAATATTATTTTTTCCAAATGTTTCTTTTATTTCTATAATTGATGTATCGCTATTTTTGCTTCTTGAAAATTTTTTCATAAATGCTTGTTTTTTATTTGTGAATTTGCTATTAACCACCATAACTAAACCACCTCTTCTCTTTCTGTATTTTTATGACCATTTAAATTATCTCTTAAATAATTTATAAATTGATGGAAATTGTTTTTAATTGTTTTTCTTGCAGGAATTATTACATAACCAATAATAACTAATGTAAAAACTAACATTATCGCAACAAAAGCTGCCTCATACTGAATTCATTTTGCATTTTTAGATGTTGAAAATATTTGTGCATAAATATGTGTTGTTAGTGTTGTTCCTGGTCTATTTAAAGCTACATCTGATGATGATGATAAACCTGCAGTTAAATATAATGGCGCGGTTTCCGAAAGGATTCTACCTATGATAGAAATTATATTTCCTGTTATTGAAGCAAAGAGATCGGAAGAGCGTCGTGTAGGGAAAGAGTGTGTCAGTACGTGTAG
>CAMRBO010000073.1 GCA_947040465.1 uncultured Mycoplasma sp. | reverse complement strand
TAACTGGAATCGTTGTTTCAACTAAGAATGAAAAAACAATAATTGTTGCTGTTGATATATATGTAAAACATGCTTTGTATAATAAACGTTTTAAACAAACTAAACGTTTTGCTGCTCATGATGAAGAAGGTATTGCAAAAATGGGAGACATTGTTAAAATAACAAGTACAAGACCAATGTCTAAAACCAAAAGCTTTCGTTTAGAAAAAATAAGAGAAATAGCGAAAGAAGGTAAATAATGGTTTTAGAAATGTCAAGACTAAATGTTGCTGATAATTCAGGGGCAAAAATAGTCGGAGTTATTAGAAACATTGGTGGATCAGTAAAAAAATCTTCTAATATTGGAGATATTATAGTTTGTTCTATTAAAAAAGCAACTCCAAATGGCGTTGTAAAAGAAGGACAAGTTGTAAGAGCTGTTATTGTTAGAACAAAATATGGTGTGAAAAGAAAAGACGGATCACATATTAAATTTGATGATAATGCAGTAGTTATTTTAAAAGAAGACGGAACACCTAGAGGTACTCGTGTTTTTGGACCAATAGCTCGTGAATTAAGAGAAAAAGGATATCTAAAGATTGCTTCATTAGCATCTGAGGTATTGTAGGAAGGTTATTATGAAATTAAGAAAAAATGATGAAGTAGTAATTCTTGCTGGATCAGAAAAAAGAAAATCAGGATTTATTATTAAAATTGATAATAAAACTGAAAGAGTTTTAATCAAAGATATAAACATGGTAACAAAACATGTTAAACCAACACAAGAAAAAACAGAAGGTTCAATTGAACAAAGAGAAGCTTCGATACATATTTCGAATGTTGCACTTAAAACAAAGCATTCAAAAAAAGGTGTTAATGAACCAACTAAAATTGGTTTCAAAGTTGTTGATGGAAAAAAAGTTCGTTTTGAAAGAAAAACAGGAAAGGAAGTTTAATTTATGGAAACAGTTTTATACACTAAATACAATAAAGAAATCGTTCCTGCCTTAATGAAAGAATTTAATTATTCTTCTATTATGGAAGTTCCAAGAATTGAAAAAATTATTTTAAATATGACAGCAGGTCGTGAAGTTACTAATTCAAAAGCAATTGAGGAAGTTCAAAACGAATTAGCTCTTATTACTGGTCAAAAACCAGCTGAAACAAGAGCGAGAAAATCATTGGCTTCATGAAAATTACGTGAAGGTATGCCAATGGGTGGTAAAGTAACTTTGAGAAGAGATAAAGCTTGAGCATTCTTATATGAATTAATCAATGTATCAATTCCAAGGATAAGAGACTTTAGAGGAGTTAATCCAAAAGCTTTTGATGGTTCAGGAAACTTTGCCATTGGAATAAAAGAACAAATTATTTTTCCATCAATTTCATTTGATAAAATTAGAAAAATAAAAGGGTTGGACATTATTATTGTTACAACTGCTAAAACTGATAAAGAAGCATATGCTTTATTAGAAAAAATAGGGATGCCTTTTACTAAAGGTAATAAGTAGGTGTAGTTATGGCAAAAAAATCATTAAAAGTAAAAGCAGAGAGACATCCGAAATATAGTGCTAGAGAATATACACGTTGTCAATTATGTGGACGTCCTCATTCAGTTCTTAAAAAATTTGAAATATGTAGAATTTGCTTTAGAAAATTAGCACACGAAGGAAAAATTCCCGGGATAAAGAAAGCGAGTTGATAATATGGCATTTATTACAGATCCAATAGCAGATATGATCGTTCGTATCAAGATGGCAAACTCAAGAAGACACAAAACAGTTATGATACCTCATTCAAATACTAAAATAAAAATTTTAGAGATAATGAAAAGAGAAGGATATGTTGGTGAATTCGAAGTTAACACAAGTGGAGTTAAAAAAGAAATTATTTTAACTTTAAAATATAAAGGTAATGAAAGAGTTATTACCGATATAAAAAGAATTTCAAAACCAGGTCTTAGAGTTTATTCAGAAGTAGATTCAATTCCAAAAGTTTTATCAGGTTTTGGAATAGCAATTATTTCTACTTCAAAAGGAATAATTACAGATAAAGAAGCAAGAAAGGCGAATATAGGTGGCGAAGTGCTAGCCTATGTTTGATAAGATAATATGTCAAGAGTCGGAAATAGAATTTTAGAAATACCAACAGGTGTTACTATTGATATAAAAGAAACACTTATTGAAGTAAGTGGTTCTAGAGGTACTTTGTCTCGTGTTTTTTCACCTTTAATATCTGTCAATGTTGAAGATAACAAACTTACAACAGTAAGAGCTAATGAAGAAAAACACACAAAACAACTACATGGAACAACAAATTCTTTGTTATCAGGTATGATTATTGGTGTTTCAACAGGATTTACAAAAAAACTTTTAATTAAGGGTGTTGGTTATAAAGCTTCTGTTGTTGATGGTGTTTTAGAAGTTCATGCGGGTTATTCACATCCACATAAATTAGAAATACCTGAAAACATCAAATTAGAATTACCTAAAGTAACAGAAATAATTATTTCAGGTAATGACAAACAAGCGGTTGGAGAATTTTCTGCTAAAATTAGAAAAATTAGAAAACCAAATGTTTATTCAGGTAAAGGAATAATGTACGATAATGAAGTTATTCGTCGTAAAGAGGGGAAAGCTTCTTCTAAGTAAGTAGGTAAAATATGGCAACAAAATCAAGAAATCAAGCAAGATTGAAAAAACATCTTAAAATAAGAACAAAAATAAGTGGAACTCCAGATATTCCAAGATTATCTATTCACAAATCATTACAAAACTTTTATGCTCAATTAATAGATGATACTACAGGTAAAACTTTGGCATCTGTGTCTACCATTAAAGATAAAACATATGGTGGTAATGTTGAAGCGGCTCAAAAAGTTGGTAAAGAATTAGGTGCTAAAATTAAAAAACTCAAAATAGAAAAAATAGTTTTTGATCGTTCAGGTTATCTTTACCATGGACGTGTACAAGCTT
>CAMRBO010000072.1 GCA_947040465.1 uncultured Mycoplasma sp. | reverse complement strand
CCAAATTGGGTGTTGAGGCAAAGGCACCCTTTCTGGGGTAGGGAATATCGGATTCTATTGGTTGCATATATGTTACAGACGCAGGGATATCTATTGACGTTATCTTTGTACCACCAAAACAGGACTCATTAATGGATTGTAATTGTGAACCTCCTTCAAAGATAATTGAATTGAAGCTTCGTAGGCCATTAAAAGAGTATGCTCCTAATATTTTTATTGTTTTAGGTATTTGAATTGATTTGAGTGTTGTACCTTCAAAAGCCCCCATCAATTTCCCACCAGACAGTGTTTCTCAATTTATGTCAGTTACATTTGGGGCATCTTTTTTTCAATCTGCAAGAGTTATTGTTGTTTTTATATCTCAACCTAATGCTTTGATATCAGAATTTAAAAGCCTAGTTCCTGCAAATTTCGGATCAATTCTATTATCTTTTAAATTTAATACAGTTTTATTATTATTTTTTTCATTAATTAAAGATGCACTAACTCCCACTCCCAAAATTGTTCCAACGCCTATTATGGCAGTAATACTAATTAAACTTTTTTTCATCATTTCACCAAATTTCTCATATAACTATAATATAAAAAAATTATTTATTTTTATCAACTTTCTTTTTTTGCTCTATATAAAATTCTTCACCCAAAAGATAAAAACTTAAATCTATATCACTTTGATAAATTTTGATACCATATTCATCTTTAATTAATGTCTTGTCTACAGTAGTGTTTTTACTAGTATCTATATTAATTTTTATATCCGAGATAATTGATTTCTTTTTAGGAAAAAGATTTTCAAGAGTTGAAACATCAAATGAAGGTATTTTATTAATAACAAAAGGTTTTTCAACATCTTTTGTTGCAACTTGTTTTATGTCTTCTACAAAAAAAGTTTCTTCATCAAATAATGTATCACTTTCTTCAACTATCGCACCCTTAATCTCTTCAATAGCTTCCAATGATTTATTATCTCTAATTTTGAGTTTTGTATAAATAATACTTGTATATATGTTTTCCATTAAATCTTGAACCAACATTTCAGCATAAACTGTTTTTAAATTTGAGAAATATGTAATGGCTAATGAACGATTTTTAAAAATACGATAAAACTTTCTGCCATCTTCAAGAACAACTCATATTTTTTTTCCTAATTTATCAACTCTTCTGGTGCAAGTATAATGCCTTGTTTCTTTTGGTTTTGTTGTTATTACTTTGGGTGATTTCGACTTCACATTTATTTTCTTATTGATTGATTGACTTGTTACTTTATTTTTTGAAATAGTTTTTTTAGTATTTGATGACATAGTTGTTTTCCTTAATTTAATTTTTAATAGTATTATATATGTATTTCATGTATTTTCATGTAAATTTCAAAAATGGCAAAAAAAAATGGCAAGGGTGACAGGACTCGAACCCACAACATGCGGGGTTGAAGCCCGCTGTTCTACCAATTGAACTACACCCTTACTAATTAAAAAATTATTTAATTTCAACAATTTTCAACAGATCATCAATAGTTTTGATATTCATCAATTTTTCATCAGGAATTTTAATGTTAAGTTCTTCCTCAATTTCTGTAATTATTTCTACTAAATCTAAAGAATCCAAACCGAGCAGTTTAATTTCAGTTGAGTTATTAAATTTTTTGTTTGTTCTTTTTTTGAGAATATTTAAAACTATATCTTGATTAATCATAATAAAAATTATATTCCTTTTATTGAAATAATATAAGTTTTTTTTATTTCTTTTTTTTCATGAACTCATTTAAAATTAAGAGTTGTTTCTAAGGGATTGTTTTTAACAATATAAAACTTTAATTCTCCATCCGGACTTCCAAGCCTTGTTATTATATCCTTAATAATTGCCGCTAGCATTATGTCTCCAATAAATGGAATCCCATTTTTGAATTCTATTAAATCATAAAAATCACTGGATTTTATTTTTGGAAAAATTGATTTATCTATGATTGTTGATGGAGTTTCTATGATTGGATCACTTGGTTTAGTTTGTTTATTTGTGTTTGACTTATTAATATTTTGATGCATAAAATATCCTCCAATCGTCAATCCTATTGTAGCTAATGGTAATACAAAAAGCAGCATTATTCTCAAATTATGATTTGAAAATTTTAACTTTATTTTATTAAGCATTTTTTACCAAATTTCTAATATCCTCTAATGTTAAATTTCCAGATATTATATTTGAAAAATATGAATTTGGTATTATGATTTGATTTTCATAATCATCATTATATGGTTCGTTTGTTTGAACTATATTTAATTTTATTAAACCTGAATACTTATTAAGATATGCATTTTTAATAGGATTAGAAAACCCGATAAAAATATTTTTGATTGGACCTACATCTAAATTTATTATTGGAACTAAATCTCCCTTAAAATTGTAAGGTATTATATATCCATTTCTTGAATTTATACCAATACCTGGATAAGTTTTTTGCCTTTTTAAGTCATAATAAGTATTGCCACTGAAATTAATTTTCCCAACAATACCATTGCGTATTTCTAATAAATTAGATGATTTTTCATAAATTATCTTATTAGTGTTTCCATTATTATCAATTTCTAAACCTTCTATTATTTTAGGTAAAATTGGAGGCATGGGTGTTTTGGATATATTTTTCACGTCAAAGAATTCCACATTATGTTTTCCTGCAATTATTTTTTTAGGAATAATTTTTATAATTGATTTATCATTTCTAACCGTTAATGAATTAATTCTTTGTGAAAATTTAAATGATTTATATGTTTCTATTTCTAAGCCTTTTTCGTCTATGAAAAATAATTTATTATTAATTTCTGGTTTTTTAATCTTTATACTTAGCTCAGAAATTCTTTTTCACATTTTAAAACCATGAAACTTATTATTATAATTTGGAAACTTATCAAACCTTGGATTAAAGGTATTAATTTCAGCATTTAAAGCAACAGCTATACTAGTAACGTCACTAAATAATGTATTTCCTAAATTTTGAGAAGTAATT
>CAMRBO010000071.1 GCA_947040465.1 uncultured Mycoplasma sp. | reverse complement strand
GTTATAATGAGAAAAAGCAACAGATTGAGAATGAAATTTGCATTCTGGTGCATTATTTGTGTTTCTAGTAACTTTTATTAGATCACCAGCTTGTGGAGCATTAGGAATAGTTCCTTCTCCGTGTGTTACTACGGCCTCTATTTGAACCAATGATTCCATGGGTATATCTTTTACCACTAGAGTTGTCATAGTGGGTAAATAAGCTGTAAAAAAAGTTTGATAAACTTGTTTTACTACTTCAATGTCTTGAAGGTGTTTGGTAAAAATTGTAATTCTTACTATATCAGACATAATGTGATTAACACCTTTTACAATTGATTCAATATTTTTGAATGATTGAATTGCTTGCTCTTTGATTCCCCCTTCAACTAATTTTCCAGTTTCTGGATTAATTGGTAATTGTGCTGAGAGATGGTTATAATGAGAAAAAGCAACAGTTTGTGAAAATCCACAAATTGCTTTTGGCACACTATCTATATTTCTAGCTAGTATTGTATTTAATTTGTTCATGTTTTAACTTCCTTAATTTATTAACAAAATAATGTTAATAAACATATAAATTATACTCCTTGAAATTCACATTATTTCATAATTAGATTTAAAATTAATGTTCAACTATATTATTGTGGTTTATAAATAATGTCGTATCTAAACAATAAATGGATTAGTAACAATAGTTTCATTCGTTAAGGAAATTGTTTGAGTAGAATTTAAATAATCTAATTCTATGTTAAGTTTATATGTTATTTTATAACTAGTTTCATCTACTCTAGTAACAACTATTTGTTCTGCATCTTGAATTTCAGAAATATAAATTAATTTAATAAACATATTTTTAAATGCTCCTAATCTTTGATATGCTAAAATAGAATAAAGTGATTTTTCACCCAATATATTGAAGTTTAACCCTTGGGAATCAAAGTCGCTAAGTTTTCTTAAAGAATCTTCGAAAGTTTGGTCATAATGAATTTCATTTAGATAATTGTTAAATAGGGCATCTTCTTTGGTAGGAAAAGTTCTTCCTCAGGAATTAGAAAATTCATTATTCACAAAAGAAACACTTTGGTTTATTTTTAATGTTTTAATTTTTGTTTCATTTTTAACAACGTCCTTAGTAATATCTCCTTCAAATCGACTATTTGGTTTAATTATCAATTTATTTTTGTCAATATCTAAATTAGCGTTAGTGAATAGTGTATTAGCTGTTTTAAAATTAGTTATTAGTCCTTTAAATTTAGCAAATTTATTGACAGAATGACTTGGTGATATTATGAAATTACCTTCTAAAGTTCCGAGGTCATCGTTCACATTTAGTTCTTGGGCTTTAATTTCTATATTATCGATAGTCTCAAAATAAAAATCTGCTATTTTTTTATCTAATATAACATAATCACTTAGGTTCGCTTTACCTCATCTTCAATTTGCAAATACAGTTGAGGAATATATATCATTAATATCATTTCTTTTAATAATGACTGTTTGAGACAAAACTTCAAGGGCCGCTTTTTGAACATCTAAATTCACTTTATATTTTTTTAATTTTACTGTTTGGGTGTGAGTTATTATTCACATTCCATTTTCATATTTTTTTTCTTCAATATCAAAAGTAATGATCCATTCATTATTTATTAAATTAACGTTAGAAAATGTCATGCTAGATATAAAGTTATTTCTATATAACTCATTTAGAATTACTATATTTTTTTCTTCAGTAGCAACAGAAGTATATCTGATATTTAAATCATTATTATATTTAAAAAAATCTTCTATAGATATATTTGTAATGTTTGTATTGTCTCTTAAATCATTGATAAAACTCATTTGATTTATTTTGAAAACATCTATTATAAAGGCGTTTGAATTAAAAAAATCATATTTTGGAAAATTAGAGATAGTTATTTTTTCATTTTTAATTTCTAAATCTTGATATTTGCCATTTAATGATAAAAAAAGTTCTCCTGCTGTTTGTGAGGAGTTATTTAAAATAGACAATTTTAAACCGCTAAAAGATTCATCTTTCGTTAATCTTTCGTTCAAGATATCATTAGTTAAATCACTTATATTTATGTATTCTTTAAAATTCAATTTTTGTATAACGGATAAATATTTATCAACATTTAAATTTTTTGTTGAATTATAGATTAATTCTCCACCTTTTCGAAATTCAGAGATATTAGGGGGTATTGGGTTTGGTTTGGGAGCAGGAGTGGGTTCTTGTTGATTAGAACAAGAAACTAGAACTAAAGATAACGCAGCAAACACGGTAGCTGAACCTATTGATAATATTTTTGTTTTCCTTGTAAGTAATTTAATGACTCATCCTTTCATAATTAATATTCAATATCGTTATTGTAAAATCTCACAAATTTTATTGCTAAATTAGCTAATTTTAGAAAATTGTCATCTTCATTTGTCAGCAGCGAGGTAAATCTCATCTAACATAGGTTGAATGGTATTTGTGGCTTCAACTTTATCACACAAAGTAATTATGGTTGTCAAATCCTCAGCAATTATTTGAGAAATTTCTTGTGAACCGAATTCTTTGGGTTCTATTTCTTCAATGACACTATATTTTAATTGTTCTTTTAAAGTGCCAATAGCAAAATTGTTATTCATTACAATCTTCTCAGCTACATCATCATAAAACTTTGTTAAATTTTCAAATAAATGTTCTGTATTTTTATGTAGGGAGAAAAAATGTTCAGTTTTCATATTTCAATGTATGTTATAAATTTTATTGGTTAAAACCATTAATGAACCTTGTAATACCTTTAAGTTTTCTATATTTTTCATATTTTCACCCTTTTTATTAATAACTTTGATTAACATTCAGTAGTTATTAATAAATTATACTCCTTATGTTTTAATTTATTTACTGATAATTATTTCAAGTAAAAATATATTATTTATTATTTTTTTGGTTTAATATTGTTGATGAAAAAATATGAAAACATAGCTTATGAAAATAATTATAAATTGATTGGTGGTTTGGATGAGGTTGGAAGAGGTAGTATTGG
>CAMRBO010000070.1 GCA_947040465.1 uncultured Mycoplasma sp. | reverse complement strand
CAAAAATAATAAAGCCACAATATGTTGTGGCTTTATATCTTGTGCTAAAAAAATAATTAATTTTTTGTTTTTTTAGACTTTTTTTCTTTTTTAGGTTTTTCTTCACCATCTTTTAAATCGGGGTCACTATCAAAGTCTGGATCAATATCAATATCATCACTTTTTGAACTTGTAGATTCATTAGAAGCGTCTTGCGCTGATTGATTTGCAAAAGATTCTACGATTTGTTGAATTTGATCAATTTTTATTTTTAACTCTTCAATATTATTATCTTGAATTAATTTTTTAATTGTCTCTATTTCACCTTGCATTTGTTTTTTTGCATCTTCATCCATTTTATCTTTTTGTTCTTCAATTGATTTTTCCAATTGATTAACTAGACCTTCAGCTTTAATAATTGTTGATTGCTCATCTTTTCTTTTTGTATCTGCTTCTTTATTTACTTCAGCATCATCAATCATTCTTTGAATTTCTTCTTCTGATAAACTTGAAGAATTAGTAATTGTTATTGTTTGTTCTTTTCCTGTATTTTGATCTTTAGCAGTAACTTTAGTTATACCGTTAGCATCAATATTAAATGAAACTTCAATTTTTGGAACTCCTCTTTGTGCACGTTCTATACCGGAAAGGTTAAATTGTCCAAGATTTTTATTATCTCTAGCAAATTGTCTTTCACCTTGAACCACCGAAATTGTAACTTCTTCTTGATTGTCTTGAGCTGTTGAAAATACTTGTGATTTTGTAACTGGTATTGTTGTATTTCTCTTAATCAGCGGAGTTGCAACTCCACCTTCTGTTTCAATGCTTAATGTAAGGGGTGTAACATCTAATAGTAAAATGTCATTAATATCTCCTGCTAATACACCACCTTGAACCGCTGCACCAATAGCAACAACTTCATCAGGATTAATTGAACTATTTGGTTTTTTACCAGTTGTTAACTCAACCATTTTTTGAACAGCAGGGATCCTTGTAGAACCACCGACCAATAAAATTTCATCCAAATCTTTTGCAGATAATTTCGCTTCTTTTAAAGCATCGGTAATTGGTTTTCTAGTTCTATCAACTAAAGATGCTGTCATTTTTTCAAATTCACTTCTTGTTAATTCTAACTCTACATTCAAAGGACCTTTAGGTGTAATCGCTAAGAACGGCAACATAATTTGAGCGACTTCTACACCTGATAATTGAATTTTAGCTTTTTCTGCTTCTTCCTTCAATCTTGACATAACCATCTTATCTTTTGTAGAATCAAAATCATTATCTTTCTTAATTCTTTCGATCATTCATTTAACAATTTCGTTATCTCAATCATCTCCACCTAAGTGATTATCACCACTTGTTGAAAGAACTTCAAATGTTCCTCCAGATAATTCAAGTATTGAAACATCAAATGTTCCTCCACCCAAATCATATACCAATACTTTTAGATCTTTTGAAGTTTTATCAAGACCAAATGATAGAGCAGCAGCAGTAGGTTCATTTATAATTCTTAAAACATCTAATCCAGCTATTTTACCTGCTGTCTTAGTGGCTTCACGTTCTGCATTATCAAAATATGCAGGCACAGTAATAACCGCTTTAGTTATTTTTGAACCAACTTTTTTTTCTGCATATTCTTTTAAATAAGTAAGAATCATGGCAGAAATTTCTTCCGGCTTATATTCCTTACCATTAGCTTTTACTGTTTTGTCCGTTCCCATCAATCTTTTGATTGATGCAATCGCATCAGGGTTTGTTTCTAATTGTCTTTTAGCTATTTCACCTATAATTATCTCATCATTTTTAAAAGCTACAACAGAAGGTGTTGTTCTTTTTCCATTAGGATTTTCCAATACTTTAGGTACGCCATCCTCTACAATTGCAACAACTGAGTTAGTAGTTCCTAAATCTATTCCTATAATTTTTTCTTTTGCCATAAATATACATCCTTATTATTTTATTTCTATATTATCAATGATATCACAAAATTAGCACTATTTATAAAATATTGCTAATTTTTAAAACAATATTATTTTTTAGAAACTAAAACATTAGCAGGTATAATTACACGTTTTTTTAATTTATAGCCTCTATTTCTTAGTTCCACAATTTTATCACTTTTAAATTTATTTGTACTTATCAACTCAACAGCATTATGTAATTCAGGTTCAAATTCATCACCTATTTTTGGTTCAATAGGTGAAATACCATATGAATCTAAAATTGTAAATATTTGGTTTACTAATAATTCAAATCCCTTCACATATCCAACAAGTTCAGGATTCGCAGAATTATTTGCTCCAAATTCAATTGCCATATATAAATTATTTAGTGGACTTAATATTTTTTCAAAAAAGCTTTGAAATTGATAATCTTGGGATTCCTGAATTTTTAATTCATAAGTTTTTTTATATGATTCTTTGAATTCATTTATTTTATCTTGAGCTTTTTCTGCTATTTCTGTAGCTTTTTTATTTAATAATATTTCATTTTTATTAAGTGCTATTATTTCTTTGTGTAAATCATTAACTTCTTGTTGTAAATCATTAACTTCTTTTTTTAAATTCTTTTCTTCTTTATTGTTCTTTTTGTTAGATTTTTGTTTTTGTTGATCATCGACTTTAATATTATTATATTCATAAATTTCTAAAACTAAATCAACTAACTCAAAATCAAATTGAGAATTATTTCTATAAAATTGAAAACTTATTGTTTGTGTTCTTATTGTATAATCTAATCCAATAATGGCATTAGATAAGCCTGGTAAAATAGTATCATTCCCCACAACCATTGTAACAGGGCCGACATCAGATAGCAAGTTTCCTAATTTATCATACATATTATATCTAAATGTTATTATTCCGTTTTGTTCTATTTTATTACTCATATATATTTATTTTACATTAAATTAAATAAATTTATTTAATTGTGTTAAGTAATTGTGTTTTTTTTGAATCAAACTCGCTTTGTGTAATTGCGCCATCATCTAAAAGAATTCTTAATTTGGAGATCGGAAGAGCGTCGTGTAGGGAAAGA
>CAMRBO010000069.1 GCA_947040465.1 uncultured Mycoplasma sp. | reverse complement strand
AAATCCATATCCCAAAGGAAGTCAACTTATTTCAACATTCAAAGATCATTATACTGATCTAGCGAAAGCAATTGAATCATTTAAGAAATCAACATTAAAACAAGATCTCGCACAGGCTTCTGAAACTATTGACGATTACTTTGATAGAGGTATAGTATTTTGGCTAAACAATTCTTCAGACAAAGATACCGATCTGATTTCAAAATTATCTAAAATAGATTTAAATACAGATGTTGATCATGATGGTATTTTCCTAGTTGACAACAAAAGGGCTGAATTTTTATATAATTCATTAAAACATGCACGCAATCAATATATTGATTATGAAATTGACTTTATGTATATTAATAATAATCTAAATTTAGATGACCGAAATCCACGAAATGGAAAAATTATGCCAATAGAATATATAAACTCTAGTATCTTACCTTTAAGATTGATTAAAGACAAAGAAACTATTATTATGTTATTTTCTATTGATAATTTTAGTACAGATGATTTTATGAAGTACTTGGGAATTGCAAAAAAAATTGGCAACAATGCTCAAGGATCAACAATAATATGTTTTCCTGATTATTTAGATTCAATACATAAACCTGATGTTGATCGTTTAAAAAGAATATTTCATGATTCTTCATTCACGTCAAATCTTAAAATTGAGAACTTTGTCAATTCACTTTTTAAATAATGTATTAATATGGAAAAATTAGAAGTTAACAAGCAGATCCCATTTGGAGCATCTTTTCAAGAAATATTAAATCACCCATCATTAACAGATTCAAAACTTAAGTTGTTTTTAAAATCGAAAGGCATTTTTATTGAAAAAAGCAAGTCTAATAGTACATACCCACTACTTTTGTCAATGCTTATATCACCTGTTGAATTTGAATATATCAAAGAAAATATCCGCTCAAAGGAATTAAATCCAAAGATATTATCTAGACCACTTGAATGGCATGACACAAAAGATATAATAGAAGCAGTCCCCTGCTCTTTAAATTTAAAAGATTTACTAAAAGAATGTGGAGGCAAAGAAAAAATAATAACACAAACAAATTTTGCTCCTGTTGACGGGAATAGAAACAAAGTCAAAATGACGTTTAAATGTGAAACAACAAATTATAATTCTGGATGGTATAGAACAAAAAACGAATATGAAGGAGAGATATTGGTGGAAAAAAATAATGATAGCAAGAGAATCTATTTAAGAATTATATATACATCACCAGAAACGTTTACTGTTTGTAATGAAGGTATCAAATATTTAACAGCTGAGTTTAAGTCTAAAAAATATACTAAACCGGACTCTAATATAGAAAGAATTCTATATTGTCAATTTACAAATGAAGAAAGAGTAACTTTTTTTCTAAATCTAACAGGGCGTAGTGATATTTTTAATTTTCAACGAGTAATTAATATGGAAATTGCTCCTGACAAAACTCAAGAACTTCCACCCGAAATTCATAAATTTATGACTGGAAATGTAAATGTGTTAAGAATTGATGGAGATAACCTTCATGAGCATTTTCTTCTTAAAGAAAATAATAATCATAAATATGTAGAACTTGCAGAGGTAGAAGCCTTATATAATTTTTCATATACTGGAGCAGAGGGGAATTGTATAATAAGATATGGATTTAATGGCTATTTTAAAAAAAGGCTAAGTAATATTGAATTTTCAATAGACATCTCTACTATAAACCTAAAACCTGAATATAAAAATTTAAATAAAGATAAAGTGAAATTGCAAATCTTACAAAACTTTGATAAATTCAAGATAGAAACTTATGACAATCTAAAAAAATAGTTGAAATACAATGGATAAATTTGATTTTACAGAAATTGAATTAGAGCAATTAATAACTCATCATATCGGTAATAAATTAAGAAATGAAGGGTGTAATTTATCAATGGAAGTATCTAAATTTAGTAATGACACAAAAAATATACTTGTTAAATATTTTATAAATTCGTTCAGAAACAACGAAATATATAAATTTAACCACGCTATAGATATTGAAATGAACGAAGTTTATTGTCTTACAAAAAAATTACACGATACACGTAATCTCATGGATTTTATTGATTATTCTCAAAATATTACAAAGTTATTATACGAAAAATCATTACATCCAAAAATAAAAGATGGGAAGTTAAATATTACCAAATTCTCAAATGTTATGTTTAACAATGAGTCTGTAGATGCTATTGGTATATTTAAATCTGAAACGAATATCCCTTTTATTCGCATGAATAAATTTGAAAATAGATATGATATAGAACATGAATATGGTTTTGATATAAATGGTATTGATAAAGGTTGTATAATCCTAAAGAGTAATGATGATGAAGCATATAAAATATTAGTTTTGGATAAAACTAATAAAAATGATGCTCGATATTGGACAGATGAGTTTTTAAATATTTGTCCAATTAACGATGATTATTTTAAAACCAATGAGTTTTTAAATATTACAAAGCATTTTATAACAAAAGAGCTCCCTCAAAAATTTGATATTTCAAAAGTAGATCAAGCTGATTTGTTAAATAAATCAGTTCAATTTTTTAAAGATAAAAACACTTTTGAGATGAATGAATTCGTGAATGAAGTGATAGTACAACCCGAAATTATTGATAGTTTCAATCATTATAAAAACTCTTATGAACATGTACAAGATGTTGTGATTACTAATAAGTTCTCGATATCTGATGTCGCAGTAAAAAAACAAGCTCGTGCTTTAAAAAGTGTAATAAAATTAGATAATAACTTTCATATATATGTACATGGTAACAGCCAATACATTAAAAAAGGTTATGATAAGGAAACGAAAATGCACTTTTATCAATTTTTTTTTAAAGAAGAGCAGTAATACGATGACAAAATACAATGTGAAATAAAAACTAGTATTTTGTTTTTACTGAATAAAGAAAAACAACAAAGGCATTTAAACAGATATCAAATACTGTTTAAATGCCTTTTCTATTATTGCTCACACATAATTAATCTTTATCTCGGGTAAATCACCTATAATAACTACTCAGA
>CAMRBO010000068.1 GCA_947040465.1 uncultured Mycoplasma sp. | reverse complement strand
TACACGTACTGACACACTCTTTCCCTACACGACGCTCTTCCGATCTAAATAAAATTACCAAAAGAAGAGAAATGATAAGTCTTGATGAAATAAATTTTATAGGGTGAAATCCATCCCTTGAAGAGCAATTGTTATCATCAATATTTAAAAAGAAAATCCCTGTTAATTCGTTAATAAATATTTCTTTTGAAGATGGTTGTTCAACTTATAAAAGAGAAATTTCACTTTCTAAAGTGACAAAAAATGGATATAAGAATATCCAATATTTTTCAAATTTTAGAAACGAAATTTCTAAATCTTTAAATCCTGAAGAAATAACTAAATTTAATTTAAACCATGATGGAGCTATTGTGTCATATGCAGGTTTTGTTCTATTCAATATCATAACTAAAACGAGAAAATCAAAATATCACATTTATATGAGTGCAGAAAAATTAGAAAAAGAAATAGAAGAATATTCATTAGATGATATTAATAGGATGTATTATTTTATAGATAATTTACTGGAAGTCAAAGGCATAATGAGAAGTTTAAAAATAATTGATGAACTTAAAAAAGAACTAAACAAAAATACAAGATTATTAGAATTACTTAAAGATTTCAATCCGAACTTGAAAATAAAAGATTTAATAAAAAAACTTGAAACACAAAATTGTGATTGCAAGAAGAAAATTACATTGTTTGAAGAATAAAATTTTTACATCCCAAACATTGAAGGATCGAAAGAATTTCCCTTCATTCCCTTAGACATTCCCTTCATTCTTTTTTTCATTGAATCAAATTCTGAAATAAGATTATTATATTCTTGAGCTGTCCTTCCTGAACCCAACATAATTCTTTTCTTTCTAGATGCATTTTTTAATAAACGAGGATCTTTTCTCTCTAAAGATGTCATTGAAGAAATTAATATTTCATATAATTCTATTTTGCTTTCAGCTTTTGAAATTTTATCATCATCAATATTCATTGTTCCAGGTAGTAATTTAATGATTTTTGATAGTTTTCCTAATTTTCTCACTTGTTTTAAATTATCCAACAAATCATCTAAATCAAATTCCCCCTTCATCATTTTGTTCATCATTCTTTTCCCGGCTTTTTCATCAATAACAGATTCAGCTTTTTCAATCAAAGTAAGAACGTCTCCCATGCCTAAAATACGTTCTGCCATTCTGTCTGGATGAAATAAATCTAAGTTTGATACTTTTTCACCAGTACCAATAAATGAAATAGGGACATTTAATAAATACCTAATGCTTAATGCGGCACCACCACGAGCATCTGAATCCAATTTTGTTATAATTGTTCCTGTAAGTTGTAAATATTGATGAAATGTTGTTGCAACATTGATTATGTCTTGACCACTTAATGCATCAGCAACAAAAAGTATTTGATTTGGGTGCGCTATTTTTTTAACTAATACTAGTTCTTCCATCAACATTTCATCAATAGCTAAACGTCCGGCAGTATCAATAATGACCAAATCATATCTTTCATCTTTTGCTTTTGCAAGTGCGCTAGATACTATTTGATCAACTGGTGTTTTTGTTCCCATTTCAAAATAATCAACGCCTATCGATTTAGCTAATGTAATCAATTGTTCTACAGCGGCAGGCCGATAAATATCTCCAGCAACCAACAATATTTTTTCAGCTTGTTTTTTAGATTTAAAGTAATTTGCCAATTTAGCAACAGTGGTTGTTTTACCACCACCCTGTAATCCTGTCATCATTATTACATATGGTTTTGAATCAATTTTTATTTCTTTTGTTGTTTTACCTAAAATGTTAATCAATTCTTCCTTGACAATTTTGACCATTTGTTGCCCAGGATTCAATTGAGACATTAAGTCTTGTCCAATTATTTTTTCCTTAATATTATTAATGAAATCTTTAACAACTTTTAAATTTACATCAGCTTCTAGCAAAGACATCTTGATGTCTCTAGTTATTTTTAAAATGTCTTCTTCTTTTAGTGTTGTTTTTTTATTTGCGTCATTCAAACTTTTTTGAAGTTTTTTTCCTAAAAAATCTAACATATATTTACCCCTTTATAATTAAAATATTTCTTTTACTAATTTTTTTTCAAATGTTATTTTATTGTTTTCAATTGTTGCAATTAAATAAGATGCTTGTGACAAACCTCTCGGTAATATTGTCGATCCTGGATTAACAATATATTTATTATTGTTAAGTTCAATAATTTTAGTTACATGTGTATGACCATGAATTATAATATCTACATTTAATTCATTAATTATATCACTCATATAAATATTATTATCTAAATCACTATATGTTCCAAGTAAGTTTCCGTGTTGTAAATTAAATTTGAAACCGTCTATTTCAAAAAATAATTCAACCTTTTGATTATCAATATCACAGTTGCCTTTAACAAAATAATCAAAATTTTTGATCATATAATTTACATCACATTCATAATCACCTGCATGAATAGCAATATCATAATTATTATATTTTAATATTTTATCTATTACAGGGATATTTCCGTGAGTATCAGAAAGAATAATGAGTTTTTTCATAGACATTATTAAACCTTAGGAACTTTGTATCCAGAATAATCAAGTTCAACATTTGTTTCTTCAGGGGTTAAAACATCATTTCCAGTAAATAGTGTATTTGATAGCGTAAAAGTCAATTTTATGGAGTCTTCAGGAAAACCAACAAGTTCAGGCGCTGATTCCGCCTTAACTTCAAACATTCAACCTGTTATTTTGCTATTTGGAAAAGGAATTTCAAACTTAAATATTTTTTCAAATTGCATTTTATTTTGAATTAAAGGTGTCATTTCTTGAGGAGTTTTTGCTTTCATTTCTTTCTCAATATCGCTGTTTATGTATGTGATATTGAGTTTTTTGAAAAAATTATGTATTCATTCAACTTCAATCTTACGTGATTCAGAATTCAATATTGGTAACTCAGTTCTAAATTGCATTGAAAAAGTGGATGATTTAAATGAATCAGGAAAATCAATAGGAGATACAATTAATGATTGATATTCTGGTTTTAATTTAAAAGTAAATTTAATGGTTTTA
>CAMRBO010000067.1 GCA_947040465.1 uncultured Mycoplasma sp. | reverse complement strand
TCAGACGTGTGCTCTTCCGATCTCTTTAGTAAATTCATTGAATAATTGAATAATGTGTTTAAAGGTAGGGTCTTCATTTTCTTCATCATATTTGATTTCTATTTTTTCCCCATCGGGTGTTTTAGAAGCTAAACCAATTAGAAATTTATTTATGCCATCATTAGATCAATCTTCAGAATCTTCAGATATGGTTAGTATCTCTTTTGCGAAACTAACCAGTATCTCTTTGGTTTCTTTTTGTGTGATATTTAATGTCATTTTATTTTTCTCCTTTTATTTTCATGTATCTTTTTTCTAAAAAATCAATTCCACCTTCAAGATAATGAGCTGAATCAGATTCATAATCTTTGTTAGTGTTTATCTTTGCTTCATAATATTGATTTTCATCATCATTTAAATCAGCGACAATGACTTTTCCGGGATTTGTTAATATTCCGATATTCGCATTGTGTGTAACAATAAAAACTTGTTTTTCTTTTTTTGCAATCATATCCAAAATACTGGTTGCAATAGTAAAATTATCAAGATTATCTTCAGGTTGATCTAAGAATAATATCTTATCTATAGAACTATTGAACTTATATTTAATTCCATATATAGATTTTTGCCCTAATGACATATTGTCGTAATCTTGTCCCTCAGCAAACACTTTAACATTTTGCTTCAAATTTCTAGAAATGCAATTGGAAATTTTCTTTTTATCAAAATCTTTTGGACCATTTTTAATAAGGTTTAATAATCACTTGGATATGTCACTTATGGAACTTCCTGGTGTGGGTAAAACAATTTTTAATATGTCAACTATTTGATCTTGCTCCAACTTAACCACTGAATCAATTTTATAAGATAATAAAGAATTATTAACTATTTCATCTTCAAACTTAAGGACAACATCTTGATTTATCAATTCTTCAAATAATTTTTTTTGTTGAACTATTTCTTGTGCAAGTTTTATAAAATAATCTTGTGATTGTTTTTCATAAGCCTTCAACCCTTCTCCATCGAAATCAAGTTTTTTTATTTCTTCAATTGTGTTTTTGTAAGCACTTTTAAAACAATTAACCATTATATTTATTTTATTAATAAACGATTCTCTAGATTTTATTAAGGTTAACATATTATCATATTCTTTTGTTAGGACATCAATTTGTTTTAAAAATTGTCTATTAAAATTTTCGTCCAAATTAATATTATCAAAACTCAATAATTTAAATTTTTCAAGTTCAATTTTCTGTTCTTTACTATTTTCTATAATGGATTTTAAATATCTTTGTTCAATGATTATTTTTTGATTTATATCTGTATCATTATAGTTTAATTTAATTATCAATCTAGTTTTCTCGCCATCTTGGGATTTAACTTGAAATGCATTTGTTCAATTTATTTCATTTTGATTATTCATTTTAGAGATTTTGACCATTCCATTATAAAATGTTTCTATCTTTTTAATCAACTCTAAAATTATTGGAGATTTATCAATTAAATTTTGAACATATTCTTTTTTTTGTTTATCAATTTCATCTAAATTGTTAATATTCTTTTTTATTGGATCATCTTGAAAAATAACATCATCTCTTTTTTCGAAGTCTTGGAACATCTCTTTCTTTGTTTTTTGTGATAACTGATTAACATTAATAATTTCATTATTAAACTTAATAGCTCTATCAAATTTAAGATTGAAAGCTTTTAAGGCTTCAACTACATTTTTAGAGATATAACCTTTTTGAATGCCAGCAAGTAAATCAAACATTGTTGATTTACCTCCTCCTTTTGGACCAATAATAATATTTGTATTTTCGGCAAAATTAATTATTAATGGAATTTTTTCTAAAGACTTATTGTTAGTAAATATTAATTGTTTAATCATTGATTATTCCTTTCGCGAAAATTTTATTTTCCTTTAATTTATTTTTAAGTGATTTATAACTAATTGGATTTAATTCCATTTCTGTGATAAGTGTTTGTTGTTGAGGATAACTTTTTCAGATGTGTGTATCTGAAAAAGCGACAACAGAAGTTTTGAAGTTATCCTTGATTGTTTTTAAATAATTAGGATGGGATAAATTAGTTACTTCAAAAGCATCTCAAATCAAATCTTTTAAATCCTCAGATTTGAAATGATCCGATTTACCGACATGAGGTATTCTTATAATGTCAAAATCATTGAAAATATTATTCGCTTTTTCAATTGTTACTCCTCTTTTAGGAATTTCTAATTGAGCAATTTTTCTTATTTTAAGCAATTCCTCTTTTGACAAATTTTCCGGGAATATATATATTAAATTAGCTATTACACCATTCTTACGAACAACATTAGCTTCAATAGCTGGCAAGAAAACCATTCCGCCAGTTTTACCTAATTCACTACATTCCAAATATAAATCAACATCAAAAACATTGTGGTCAGAAAATGCCGCCAACCTAACTCCGGCTCTATATAACCTAGAAACTGTGTCATATGTGGATTCTCATTTTATTGAATCTCCATTTTGTGCGGAGGCATATGAGTGTAAGTGCAAATCAACTTTTATCATCATTTCCTTTCATAAAATGTTTTAATAAAAATTCTTTATTCTTTTTTATTGCTTTGATAAATCTAGGAAGCAATTCCTATTTTGATAATACATCAATTAATGTGATTGCAAATGTTTAAAGCTGGCAAAAATATTAATTCTATTTGTGATATCAAATAAATTATATATTATTTTTTATTAATTTAAGGACTTCGCTTTTATTTGTTTTTCAAAGTATTTCAGATATTCTTATTAATTTATATCCTTTTGCTTCTATAAAATCTTGTCTAATAATGTCGTTATATTTTTGTGTTGGTGATGAATGGTATTTGAAACCATCAACCTCAATGCCTAAAATAAACTTTCCACTTAAAGAATCTATTAAAGCAAGATCAATTCTATATGATCCAATGGCATATTGAGTTACAAGATGCAATTCTTTATTAAATTGTTGTTTTATTAATCAATTATGAACTTCATTTTCAAAATGAGATTCTACCGAAGTATTTTCTTCATGTTTTCTTATTGAGTATTCTTTTTGTTGCAATTCTGTTAATTCTAGAAAATTTATTCATTGTTTAAAAGCTATCAAATCAGCATTATTTTCGTTTGTTATTTTAATATCATTTGAAAGAATAGACTTAAGAATTATCATCTTCGTTTTGGCTCTTGTTATAGCGACGTTCAAAGCGTTTCTCCCGCCACTTCTTCCGACATATGTAGAAGCTAAAGTTGTGCTCTTTGTATAGCCGATTGAAATAATAACAAGATCAGCTTCATCACCTTGAATATTTTCTAAATTTTTTAATATTATTTTTCCATTAAGAATTAAATCATAGATGATTGGTTCCTGTTCGGCTAAAACATCATTTAGCAAATCTAATTGATGTTTGTTTAATGTCAATAATATTATCTTTGAATATTTTTGAATATTTTCTTTTAAAATTTCAATCATTTTTATAACTTCTTGTAAATTTGTATTATCAATTCATTCACCACTC
>CAMRBO010000066.1 GCA_947040465.1 uncultured Mycoplasma sp. | reverse complement strand
TATGAGTCTACTAAGTATATTAAAAAAGAATGAAAATGTTGATAGTAAGCTATTAGATGCTTATCTTTTTAATATCGCAAATAATGATAAATTATCATTGGAAAATCTTTATACCGATACACAGCATGCAGTATTTGGTTTTGCTTTTTCAATATTAAAAAATATGGATGATGCTCAAGACGTTTTGCATGATACATATATTAAAATTTATTCATCTGCGCCTTCGTATAAATCACAAGGTAAACCAATGGCTTGGATTCTTACAATAACAAGAAATTTTTGTTTAATGAAAATAAGACAAAAAAATAAAGTTATTGATGTTTGTTTTGAAGATTTAGAAAAATCGTACACGATCAATGAAAACATTAAAGTTGAAGATAAAATTGTACTGAACACATGTCTAAAACAGTTGAGTGATATAGAATACCAAATAATAACATTGCATGCAATATCAGGTCTTAAACATCGTGAAATTGCGAAATTATTATCTATTCCATTATCAACTGTCCTTTCAAAATATAATCGAGCATTAAAAAAATTAAAAGTTTTATTAATAAAGGAGAATTTTTATGAATAATAAATCTAGCGAAAAACAAATACGTGATGCTTATATAAATGCTACACCAAATATTCTTAATTCTATTCTCAAAGATTGTGATAAACAAGAGTATATTAGCCAACAAGAATATGTTGATATAGAAAGTGAAAATATAAAAATGAAAAAATATAATAAAAATAGTAACAAAGTTATCGGTTTAGCATTATCTTTTGGTGCATTTGTTGCATTAATGTTCGGATTTAATACTTATTCAACTAATTATTCAGTTGCGTCTGTTGTGTCATTTGACGTTAACCCTAGTATTGAAATATCAGTTAATTCTAAAGATAGAATTTTAGATGTAACAGCATTGAATGAAGATGCTATGATTGTTATTTCAGATATGGATTTAAAAAATACAGATATTGATGTAGCAGTAAATGCAATTATTGGTTCTATGCTTAAAAATGGCTACATTGATGCAAGTGCAAATTCAATCTTGATTTCTGTTGAAAATGATGATGCAATAAAAGGTAGTGAATTACAAACTAAATTAACTAATGAAGTAGTACAAATATTAAATACTGATGCATTTAGTGGTTCTGTATTAAGTCAAACAGTTTCATCAAATGAAAGTTTGCAAGCATTAGCAAATACTCATAATATTAGCTTAGGAAAAGCTCAACTTATTCAACAAATTGCAGCACAAAATTCTTTATATAAAGTTGAAGATTTAGCCAAATTATCAATCAATGAACTTAATTTATTAACGGATTCTAATAGTGTTAATTTAGATAACACAGATAAAATTGGTTCTGCAAGCTCTTCATCTTATATTGGAAATGAAAAAGCAATAAGTATAGCTTATAGTCATGCAAATATTACTTCAACACAGGTATTAAATAGTAAAATTAATCTAGATATGGAAAACGGTGCTATGGTTTATGAAGTTAAATTTAGCACAAAATCTGATGAATTTGATTATGAAATTGATGCAACAACAGGTAATGTTATTGATTTTGAAAAAGAAATAAATGATAATGATGAACAAGAAATTTGTGAAGATTGTGGACAACTTGAAAGTATTTGTAATGATAGTTGCGATAAAGACAATGATGACCAAGAGATTTGTGATGATTGTGGACAACTTGAAAGTATTTGTAATGATAGTTGTGATATAGATGATGACAGTGATGAAAGTGATGATAATGATTAATTTTTAGCAGTTAATATAAACAATTAGGTAGAATTAGGATTTCAAATCTTATTCTACCTTTTTTCATTTGCTTTTTTAAATTCAAAAGATTATTAAATGCGTTTCATTTTACGTAGATTTTTTATGTTAATAAATTGAATTTATAATTTTTTATTCTCTCTCCTCTATTTTAATTACAAGTATGAGTGAAAGCTTACACTCTATATCTATCATTACAATTTTTTTCATTAAAATTATTCTTATTAGTTGCAACCATAGAGTATAATTAACTTAATCGTGAAATAATTCGTGGGATAATCTAAGTTATATACTAGAAGATTTGTTGTATGCCGATACCAATAACAATTAATAGGCTTTTAGAAGAAAATATTGTAGAGTGAACATAATTAAATTGTTTATTGTCACTTTATTTGACATTGTTTAAACAAAAAAATGAAGCACAAAAAAACACACTATAGATATTTCAATAGTATGTGATTAAAAGAGGTCACTGTGTGTACCCGTTCTTAGCAGATATAATATAAGCTCATTATTATCCACCTCATAAATTAGAAGCCAATCTGGTGAAATATGACACTCTCGACAACCAATATAATTGCCAATCAAATTATGATCCCTATATTGAGGTGGCAGTGTCTCTCCAGTTGCTAATAATAATATAATTTGTTCTAGTTTGCTTATATCTAGCGCTCTTTTTTTAACAATCTTATAGTCTTTTTTGAATGAATTTTGATACTTAATCGTCAGCATTTAAGTCCTCCATTAACTCCTCTACGGAAGAAAATGCACGACTTAAACCAATTCCATTGCGAGCGTTTTCTATTGCACTCATAGTTTCAGTATTATAATTTTTAGAAACCATAAAAGGCAATCGTTGTTCTCTGACAGCTTGCTTTGCAAAAACTGTAAATGCTGTGGTTAAATTCATACCTAAATCAGAAAAAAGTTCTTCAGCTTGTTTTTTAAGTTCTTCATCCATGCGAATGGTTATATTTTTAGTAGACATAATATCAACTCCTTCACTATTAATATATTCAATATAACATCAAATATGTGCACAGTCAATACAACGTACATATTATTATTCGGAATTAATCAAAAGGAATGGAAAATGTCTATGCAAAAATTAAAAATATTACAGGAGTCATCCCCACTATATCATTGGAAAATCCTTATTCTAAACCTTTGGTGGTATACTCAAAAGGCTATTTCTAACTCAAAAAAATCCCTGGTCAAGCTGAATCATTAGAAGTGTTCAATTATTGCTATGATGCTATTGAAGAATTTTTATCTAATGCAGTTTACCATAAGTCTTACCAAATACACGAACCAATTATTGTAAGAATTGAAAGTGATAGAATAGAAATCACAAGTGCTCCAAGACCCGATAATACTTTATCAAACTCAGATATTCAAAACCTAAAAATGCGTCCTAGAAGATATCGCAACCGACGCCTCACAAGTTTTTTAAAAGATTTAAAATTGATTGATGGGCGTAATACTGATATTCCTACCACAATTAAAGCTATTAGAAATAATGTGTCACCATTACCCATTTTCCTTACAGATGATAAAAGAAGTTTTTTCAATAACAATACAAATTCATTCTGGTTTAATACAAAATAATAATGTATCATTAACGAAAAAAAACAACGAAGATCCTGACATGAATTAGAACAAGCTATTCTTAATTGTTTGAAATCAGAAGAAATATCTACCTCAATGATTTACAGTTCGTTAGGATATTCAGCATATCAATCAATTATTTTCGAAAAACGATT
>CAMRBO010000065.1 GCA_947040465.1 uncultured Mycoplasma sp. | reverse complement strand
GATTTGGAATTAGTGTGGTTCCCATTATACTATGTCTGTAAGGAACTTCTGAAAAAGAATCTAACCTATTTTCAAAATAAATTGTTAATTTACCTCCATCACTTGATACATATAAATCTAACTTTGCATTTCCTGATGTATAACCATAATCTATCAATCCGGCGGTTCAATGCGCACTAAAACCATTTCTATTACTGGATAGAATCGGATTACTATGATCAATATTTTCTAAAAATATATTCGGTGAGAGTTGTATTTTATTTGAAGATAAAGAATATTCCTGAAGGGGGAGTTTATTTTTGTCTCCATTAGTTTCTCCTTCTCAATTTAAGACCTTTTTAAAATCTTGTAAAAAAACTTTTGTATCTTTGAATCATTCTAATGACTCATCAACACTCCCTATTATGTTATTTTTTATTTTAGTCAAATCAATAGTAATGGAATTAGTTTTAGACGTAACTCATGATTTATATCAACCGAAACCCGCAATATGGTTTTCTATTTTCACACTATTTTTAGTTGTTACATATTTAGCTTCAGCAGGTCATGTTACACCACCTTCTGTAAGGGTGTAATCTATCGAAGTTAATTCTTCAAAAACATCTTGAGTACTTATAGTTCCCGTTGTTTTGGTTTTCGAGTTTTTTACAATAGATGAATCCAAATTTTTAAATAAAGGAATATTTGAAACCAAAACAGATGATGCTATTGCTATACCTATCGAAGTTGAAGATATCAATATTATTTTCCCAATTGTGATTATTTTTTTCATTATTATCTCCTTTATTCTTCTTCAATTCTAATTCTTTTTTTTCTTTTCACAATTATAACTGTGGTTATTATTGCAATTATAACAATTGGAATAACTGTTGACAACGTAATAATAAGCGTTAATTCAGAATTTCCATCACTAATTTTTTTGTTTTGCATTTCATTGTGTAGGTTAATCATGTCATTTTTAGTCATTTTTCAAGTCAATTCTACATTTGTTTTGTTGCTTTCATCTAAATAATATCCGTTTTTTAAAATTATTTTTAAAATCAAATCATGATTTGAATTGGTATAAAGACTGAATGATGAAATAATATTAATGTCATTTGGATTAATAATTAAAACAGCCAATGAATCAGAAAGTGGATTAAAAAACTTATTGATATTATTTTCTATAAATAATTTTAAATCAGGTTCTTTGTAATCCTTGATAAGATCATAAAATTTTTCTTTATTAAAAGTTATTTTGGCTACAACCAACTCTTCTTCTTTATCAGTTGCATAGTAAATATTTCCTAACAAAAAATCTTTACTAATCATTCCGAAATCCTCATTTTCAAAATAATTAGTTGCCTTTAGTGTGATTCTAATGATTATTTGATTATTGGCCATATTGCTTTTAAACATAAATATATTGCTAATTTGATCAATATTTCCTGTTTTAAAGATCAAATATTTTTTTAAATTTTCAAAGGTATTAAAATTTTGACTAAAGGCATTGAAATTATTAAATAATTTTGCTTGCTCAATGATTTTGTTTCCATCAATTGAAACACTTAATGCATTCAAGGAAATATCATCACCCTTTCAAGCGATATTTCCGACCTTAAATTCTTTAACACCTTGTACATGAGATTCATTTTTAAAGTAAAATCCTGACTTTAACTCAATAATGAAAATGATTTCTGTTTTTGATCCACCTTCTTTAATGCTCAAGTTTTTTAAGTTGTCTATCGTTCCATTAGTAAAAGAAATAAATTGACCTAAAGTTTCTATGGTAGAAAATAAAGCTTGAAATTCAGAAAAATCATTAACTTTATGAGTTTCCGTTAAAAACTTGTTTGAATTTATTATTAAATCAATATAAGTTAGTTTAGGTGTTTCTCCTTCTCAAAAAACATTAATTGAACTAAACTCTTTAAAACTGATGCCGGGCGTTCCTAGGAAGAAATAATTACTATTTAAAGTAACACTCATAATTAAAGAGTTTGAATCACTTGGATCTAATCTCAACTTAATTTCTTTAATTGCTGCTATTTCTCCTTTTTGCATTGTAATTAAGTCATAAAGTTTATTTGTAGTATTATAAATGTTTAAAAAGCTCTTTGCATTAGGATATTTTTTGGCTTCATAACCAATTAGAGTGTAATTAGGAATTATATCTACAAAATACATTGAATCAGGATTCGTCATTTCCTTATGCATATTCTCAAAATCTTCTTTAGTAATATTTATAGCATAATTTAAATTACCTTTATCATCTTTGTCGAAATAAAAACCGTTATTTAAGTTTATCTTAATAATTAAACCGCCTAAATCATTAGTATGAATTGAAAAGTTTTCAACAGTCGAAAATGAAGCAGGATTCAATACTATAACATTTTTGGTTCAAAAATTAATATTTTGTTCAGCAATAAATTCTTTCATTGATGTGTGATATTTAATTTTTTCATAAATAGCTTTTCAATTAATGTCAATTGATACTAATTGGCTAATTGATTCTTGTCCCTTTCATGTGATATTTCCTCTTTTGAATACAAAGACATCAGTTTGTGTATTTTCATTTTCAAAATAGAATCATTCTTTTGCATTAATTTGTATTTTTATACTATTGGGGTTGTCATCCATTGAAAAAGATATGGATGAAATATTATCAACAACCGAACCACCACTAAACCGAAAGAAATTTACAAAATCTGATGGAGGTTTATTTTTATTTTTTTCAATAAAATCTGTACTATTATCAAAGTTTTGGAAATATTTATCTCAGACATTACCAACAATTTCAATATTTATCTTTTTCGCAACATTATTTTGTCCCTTTCAATTAATGTTGGGGTTTCTAAATTCTTTTACTTTTGAATTATTATCAAAAATGCCACTTAATAGTTCAACTTTGATATTTATTAAATGAGCAAGGGGTGAGGGATCTACTAATGAAATATTTTTTATTAATGAAATATTTTCTTGTTCATTAATAAATACCTTCAATTTATCCATAGTATTATAAGCTTCGGCAAAAGCATCATAATTGCTAAAATTACGTGCTTCTTCAACTAACTTCTTTTGATTAAAAGAAATCTGTACCGTTTGACTAGGGAGTGTATCAAAAGATATCGGCTGACTTAGCACATTAAAATTTGATAAAAGATTATTATTTTGTAAAACTTTAAAATTAGTTCCTTTAAATTCTAAAGAAGCACTAACAATATTTTTTTGTTCAATTCCTTCATCACTATATGTTTTTGAAAAATGTAATTTATTTAAATTAAAAATTGATTCAACAAATTCAGGAATTTCTGTTGCTAAAGAACTTCTAACAATAACTTTATTTATTCATTGTGAATTATTTTTCGATTCATTTAAATAATTAATAAATTCATTGAATGTTCCAACCCTCAAGGCTTCTTTTGCTAAAAAACTTTGATTCAGAGAAACATCTAAAATATTAGCATCACTTGGATTATCTATGATGAATTCTTTTTCAAACTTCATTGATTTAAAATACTTAAAATCTTCCAAAGGTGAAACACTAAAATTCATAATACCTTTAGTTAAGTATTCACTTTGTTTAGAAGTATAATTAGA
>CAMRBO010000064.1 GCA_947040465.1 uncultured Mycoplasma sp. | reverse complement strand
GCTAAATTAAGACCAAATAAAATCAAAAGAGATGAAGCGAAAGCAATAATTCATCATCTATATTTTTTTTCATCTTCTCAAAGTTCGCTAACTTTTCTAGAGTCAACCGGATTCATGGGATTTGGAAACATGTATCTCATTTCTATATATCAATTATTATAAATTTTATATTATTGTTTTATAAATTATATCAAAATTAACAATTTTAGAAAGAATTATGTCCTTGTTATGAAATTTTATATTTAAGACTCTAAATCTATATTTTGAAAAAATTCTTCAGGCAATGGTGATTCTACCTCTATAAATTCACCTGTGATATGAACAAATGATAATTTATAGGCATGAAGTCTTTGGTTAAAATCATCTAAAGTTCTACCATATACAGGATCACCAACAACCGGGAAGTTAATATGTTTTAAATGAACTCTTATTTGGTGAGTTCTCCCTGTTTCTAATTCGCAACGAAGCAAGGTAAAATTAGGATAAACTTTTTCAGGATACACATGAGTAATTGCTTTTTTTGAATTTAATTTAGTAACAGTCATTTTTTGACGATCATGAACATTACGCCCAATAGGAACATCAATATGGATTGCATCATTTAGCACCTTACCAACGACAAGAGCTTTATAAAACCTGTTTACCTTATGGCCCTTAATTAAATCAGCAAAATATTTATGGGCAGCATTAGTTTTAGCGATTAAAATTAATCCACTTGTATGTTTGTCAATTCTGTGGACAATTCCCGGTCTAATTGAACCATTCAAATCTGAAAGATCTTTAAAATGATAAAGGAGCGCATTTACCAATGTGCCATCTTTATTTCCTGGAGCAGGATGAACAACCATTCCGCTTTTCTTATTAATAATTATAATGTGATCATCTTCATAAGAAATGTCAATCGGAATATCTTGGGCAATCATTATAATTTCATTTTGGATTTTTTCTTTAATAACAACCGTTTGACCCTCATTAACCATAAATTTAACTTTTCTTACAAGGGTTCCATCAACATAAACACCATAAACATCAATAATTTCTTTGATTTCATTTCGAGAAAATTCACTATTATCAGAAATAAATTTATCTATTCTCATTTTTTCATTCGATTTTAAGATGATTTCATTTTTTAATAACATATATTCAATAATAGCATATATTATAGAATAAAGAAATTTATGAACTGGATATAACAGGAATAATATAAGTGTGTTAAAATTATGTTAGGGTAAATATATTACAAAAATATATTTACCCAATGTTTAAGGAGATATTTTATGGAAAATACAAATAAATGTGAAAAAGATTGTACTTGCTCAACTTGTACAATAAAAAAATAATTTTTTTATTGTAAAAAAATATAACGCTTATTAAAAATGGCGTTATATTTTTTTTAATTTTTTTGTAAGAAAATCATATAATTTATAAAAATAACATAATATGAAATGAGATAAAATGCTAGTAACAAGTACAGAAAATATACCAGGGAAAACATATACAATAATAGGTTTAGTAACTTCAAATAGAAGTATGAGTATTTTTGCAAAAACAGAAATGGCAAAAGCCGAAGCTAAAATGATTAGCCAAGCTGAAACAATAGGTGCTGATGCCATTGTTTGCGTAAGGATTTTCGCTACACCAAATGGTGGAACTGGCGTATATGGAACTGCAGTTAAATTTACATAAAATTTTTGTTTATCCACAAATATTGATCAAGAAAACAACCATTAGTGTCGTATTATTTTAATTAATGTGCAAATTTATTGAATTTCATAAAATAAAATAATGCTTAACATCACTCTTTTTATCCTACTTGAAGTATACCTTTTTGAATTTACCTTATTAATAAATGCATCATAACTTGGTTCATCAATATTTTTAAAAAATAAATTTTCTATGCCTTCTGAAACCAATTTTATGTTAGCTATTTCAAATAATGGTTTGGTTTTAATAATTTCTTGAAAATAAGAATATTTATCCTCTATTCTTTTGGGCATGGTTTTAAAAACCATTGGAGAATATTCGGAAGTATCTTCGCCATTAAATATCATTTTTCTAATTTTTGTTGCGGAAGCCATATTACTATTAACATCATCAGAATGAAATCCAACAGTTCTTTTAATTGATATTGCTTCAATGTCATAATTATTATTTACAATGGCTTTAACATATTCAAGCCCCAAGATATCATTAGGCATCACAAAAGAGTTTCCACACAAGCCCTCTAAAGTTATTGCTGCTGATTTTGGAAATGAGTTTCCATGTTTTAAATTTATTTTTAGATTTCTGTTATATTCCTCTAAATTATTTTTAATAAAATTAGCAGCTTTATAAAACGAAGTAATATCGTCAGTTTCAGAACCAAACAAAATTTTGGAAACATTTTGCTCATTCAATATTTTAACTGATTCTTGAGCAAAAATATGAGCTGCTTGAATTGCGAAACTTTGTGGTAATTCAATAACTTTATCAACACCGTGTTTTAAAGCTATTTTTTTTCTTTCTTGAAATGATGCTACTGCCAACTCACCTCTTTGAACATAATTCCCAGACATAACAACTATTATTTTTTTGCCAGGAAAATTTTTCTTAATATAATTAATTTGATATATATGACCATTATGAAATGGGTTATATTCTGCTATAATACCTATTGACATAATACTAATTTTACTAAGTTTAATTAATTCTAAAAAAATAAAGTCCACATTTATTAAAAAATGCTATAATGTTTTAAATATTCAAATTAAAAAAATTGAAATTATAAAAGGAGATACAATGGCTATAGTTCCTAAACGTAAAACGTCAAAACGTAGAAAACGTGCTCGTAGAACGCATGATTCACTAACTAAATTAAATTTGGTTGCATGTAAAAATTGTTCACAAAAAATTGAACAACATAGAGCTTGTATGTTTTGTGGTTTTTACAAAGGTGAAAAAGTACAGGGATACAAAGCGCTTAACGATCGTTAAAATTATATAATTTAATCATTTAAAAAGGACAACTTGTCCTTTTTTTCTTTGGTTTTTATTGAATTTCCAAAAAATATTCATTTTTTACAAAAAGATTGCCTTTTTCAAAGATGTAATTATATATGTATGTATAATATGGTAGATAGTGGTAAGGAGTGGTAGATGTTTTTAGGTACTTATTTGAGAGTTGTTGACTCTAAAAATAGAGCAATAATACCTCCGAAACTAAGGGAAGAACTTGGTCAAATTTTTTACATCACCATTGGTGCTGATAAAAATCTTGAATTAAGATCAAAAACTCAGTTTCAGGATTTTGCTCAAAGAATTCAATCAAATAATTCTATAGATCCTTTAATTAAGAAATATAATCGTTATATATTAGGTAATACTGTTGAAGTTGAACTTGATAAAATTGGTAGATTCACAATTACTGAACAACATTTACTTCCTTCCTCTATCAAAAACGATGTTGTATTTGTCGGAGTTGGATCACACATTGAAATGTGATCTAATGAAAACTATACAAAATCACAAAAAGATTTTGAGGATGAAGACTATTTATCAAGTCTTACAAATGAAATGTATAAAAAGGGTATTAAATTATAATGGATCATATTCCTGT
>CAMRBO010000063.1 GCA_947040465.1 uncultured Mycoplasma sp. | reverse complement strand
TAAAATATTCTGCCATTGTTAAACCAGATAAAGCCACACGCATTCTTGCACCAGGAGGTTCATTCATTTGACCAAACACTAATGAAGTTTTATCCAAAACTCCAGAGGCTTTCATTTCATGATAGAGGTCGTTTCCTTCACGAGTTCTTTCTCCTACTCCAGCAAAAACAGAAAGTCCTCCATGCTCTTTAGCTATGTTATTAATTAACTCTTGAACTAAAACTGTTTTACCTACTCCAGCTCCACCAAATAAACCTATTTTTCCACCTTTAACATAAGGTATTAATAAATCAATAACTTTTATGCCTGTTTCCAAAATATCAGATGAAGTTTTTTGTTCTTCGTAGGTTGGTGCCGCTCTATGAATTGGCATTCTTTTTTCTCAAATTGGTGAAGGTAATTCGTCAATAGGTTCTCCGAGAACATTAAACATTCTAGAAAGAACTTGCTTACCAACAGGAACTGTAATAGCATTTCCAGTATCAAAAACTTTAAGGCCACGAACTAATCCTTCTGTAATACCCATAGATATAGTCCTTACTGTGTTGTCACCAATGTGTTGTGCTACTTCAAAAATATATTTTTGTTCTTTGTAATTCAACTCTAATGCATTTAACATTGATGGTAATTTTGAATTATCAAACCTAATATCAACTACCGGACCTAATATCTGAACTATTTTTCCGAAATTTTTTTCCTTATTATTCATTTCCTGCCCCCGCTATTATCTCTGTAATTTCTTCTGTTATTTTTGCTTGTCTTGCTTTATTATATTCTTTTTCTAAATATTCTATTATATCTGTTGCATTATCTGTTGCATTTTCCATTGCTATTCTTCTAGCTGATATTTCAGAAACTTTGGAAGAAGCTATTGAAGAATATATAATAGCCCCCAAATAAAGTGGTAAAGCTTTTTTAATTACCGTTTTTGGATCTGGTTCAAACTCAATTGTATTATTTATTTGATTTTTTGTTGATAATAATTCTTTATTCCTTTTTGAAAAAGGGTATATTTTCCTATCCTCGGCTTCATAAGTTAAACTATTAATATATTTTGTATCTAACAAATGAATAGAATGAACTTTATTTGCAAATAATAGAGAAGAAATCTTATTGGTTATCAACATTACAATATCATAATCAGGTTCGTCTCCAACATGAGAAAACTCTAGCAAAATATTTTCTTTTTTGACATGTTTTGTAAGTGTTCTTACACCTTTATTACCCAAAATAATAACATAATCTTTTTCAGAAACATTTTCTTTAAATAGTTTGAAAATATTATTATTATAACCACCGCATAATCCAATATCAGAAGTAATGATAATAAAAATTCTTGGCAACGAAGGATCTAATTTAATTATTTCATTTCAATCATTTATTTTGGTATTTAAATTGTGAAAAATATCATCTATTCTATTAGAATATAAAAGAACATTTTCATAACTTTGTTTAGCTTTTCTTAATTTAGATGTTGAAACAAGCTCCATTGCTTTTGTTATTTTTCTAGTGGTATTTACAGAAGAAATACGTGATTTAACCTCTTGCAATGAAGCCATTTTGCTATTCCTTACTTTCTAGTTTTTTATCAGATTCAACACCCAATAAAAATGATTCATTAAATCTACTAATTGTTTGCAAAAGACCTTCTTCTACATCTTTAGAAATTTCTTTTGATTGTTTGATAGAGTCCTTAAGAGAAATAGCCTCATAGTCTGATTTAAAAAAATTCATAAGTTCACTTTTGTACTTGCTTATGCTTTCTACTGGAACATCCTCAACCAATTTATTTTTAACAGCAAACAAAACTATTGATTGTGAAATTTGTGAAATTGGTTTGTATTGTTTTTGAACCAATACCTCATAAACTTTTTTTCCATGATTCAAAATCTTTTTAGTAGAATCATCAAGGTCAGAAGAAAATTGGGCAAATGATTGCATTTCATTATATTGAGATAATTCTAATTTTAAGGATGAAGTTACTTGTTTCATCGCTTTTATTTGTGCAGATGAACCAACTCTTGAAACAGAAAATCCAACATCTACAGCAGGACGTTGGCCAGAATTAAATAAAGATTCACTAGTGAATATTTGACCATCAGTAATTGAGATTACATTTGTGGGAATATAAGCAGAAATATCTCCTGATTGTGTTTCTATTATTGGTAATGCAGTTATTGAACCTCCACCATTTTTAGCATTTACTTTAGCTGCTCTTTCCAATAATTGCGAATGTAAGTAAAACACATCTCCAGGATAAGCTTCACGACCAGGTGGTCTTCTTAATAATAATGATAAAGTTCTATAAGCGACAGCATGTTTTGAAAGATCATCATAAACAATCAAGACATCTTTGCCTTGTTCCATAAACTCTTCAGCCATTGTCACAGCACTATATGGAGCAATGTATTGCAAAGGTGCAAATTCAGAAGCGCCAGCAGATAGCACTATTGTATAATCCATTGCATTTTTAGTTTCTAAATTTTTCACTATTTGCGCAACTGTTGAATTTTTTTGTCCAATTGCAACATAAATACAAATAACATCTTTGTCTTTTTGATTTAAAATTGTATCAATCGCAATTGCAGTCTTACCTGTTTGACGATCTCCTATTATTAACTCTCTTTGACCTTTACCAATTGGAATTAAAGAATCAATAACCATCAATCCAGTTTCAAGAGGTTGATTAACAGTTTCTCTTGTCATAACTCCTGGAGCTACTCTAAATATTGTTCTTGATTTAGTAGATGTTATTTTCCCTTTACCATCAATAGGTTGCCCCAAGGCATTAACTACACGACCAATTAAAGAATCACCCACAGGTACCGAAACAACTTTTTTTGTTCTATTAACTTTATTACCTTCAATAATATCGTCATTTTCACCCATTAAAACAACACCGACCGATTCTTCTTCTAAATTAAGAGCCATTCCATATGTTCCAGAACCAAAATCTAATAATTCCCCTAATTGAACATTATCTAAACCCGAAACCAAAGCTATTCCATCACCAATAGATAAAATTTCTCCAACTTCTGAAGTTTTAGCTATTGACGACGAATATTCTTTGATTTGTTTTTTGATAACTGCTGATATATCACTTGCTTTTAATGCCATTATTTAACCCCTTTTAATATTTGTTTGATTTTATCTAAATCTGAAATTATTGAATTTTCTATTATTGTGTTTTCAATAATTATTTTTATACCCGATATAAGTTCTTTATCTAATAAATTTTTTAAACTTACTTTATAATTAAGTTTGTTTGATACTTTCTTTTCAATTGCTTTTACATTAGCTTCACTCAATGATGAAGAAGAATATATGATCCCTTCTTTTATTTTTAAGTTTTCACTACAATATTTTATAAACGTGTTCATGATTTTATTAATATATTGAAATTTATTTTTTGATGCTAATAGTTTCAAAAAATTCAAAAAATGTTTGTTACTTAAATCTTTAAATGTTTTATCAATTATTTCATCTTTTTTTGATGTATCTAAATTATTTGAACTAAGAATATCAATAAAAGCGGAATTGCGATAATCTGAAAAAATAGAAAGTAATGTTTTGGCATCCAAAAGATATTTATTAACTTTATTTTCTTCCTTCGCTATAGAAAATAGAGCTAAAGAATATCCTATTAAATTTTCTTGCTTATACATTATTTACCCTTGATATATGAATCTAAATATTCTTCTACTTTATTCTTATCAACATTTTTAGCAATAAGTTTTTTAGAAATAATCATCGCAACATCAACAATG
>CAMRBO010000062.1 GCA_947040465.1 uncultured Mycoplasma sp. | reverse complement strand
AGCATTTTTTTAGAAAAACCCTAAATGTTATTGCAAGTATGGAAACAAGAAAAAAAATATTAAAATTTAAAAATGTGGATAACTATGATTTTGAATTTTTCGATTCCCTAAATACTGGTTTTTCTAAGATTGGCGATGTTGATATAGATATGGATAACATACCTATTGACATTGATTGAAAATTGTTTTTTAAAAGCCATTATATTTAAATAATATAATAAGTTTAGTCCTAAAAATGGGTTTGTCTAAAAACGGAGGTTGAATGAAAATTTTATATTTTTTTGTTGAAAATTTTAATAAAATTGATTTAAATGAACTTAATTTTGTGAGACAGTTTTATTTACCTATAATTGGACCTAATTCAACAATTTTATATGAGTATTTAAGCTCATTAGACCAATCAGATAGCGCTTATAAACCAGGTGTTAATATTGATGAATTGTCAAAATTGATATCAATGAGTATGGATGACCTTATTTTAGCTAAAAAAAACCTGGAAGCAGTGGGTTTAATTAGAACATTTGCTAAAAATGACAACAAAAGTGGATTAATCACAATTTTAAAACCCTTAACTTTGGATAAATTTATTTCTAATGATGTTTTGAAATCTAATTTATTAAAAAAAATAGGTGAAATTATGTTTGAAAAATTGGTTTTAGAACATAAGCCACGACCTATAAGTAAAAATGAATATATTGAAATATCTGCTAAATATTTCGACATGTTCGACTATTCTTTTGAAAAAGAAAAAGAATATGAAACAAATGATTTAAAACTTCCTACATTTGAAAATCATATTGACGCAATAAAATCCCTTACTCCTAATCAATATATTCAATTTTTAGATAAAGGTGCAATGACTTTTGGACAAAAAGAATATATTAACTTTTCACGCAATATTGGTTTATGCGATCAATCAATTAATACTATTCTTAATTATTCTTTTGAATGTAATGGAAGAATTGTTGTTAATTTTGTTAAAAAAATAACTAATGATTTATATGAAAGAAATTTAATTACTTTAAAAGAGATAACTGACTCGTTAAATGATTCAATTAGTGCTAGAAAAAGCAAAAGCGCAACTAAAGAATTGGATTGAGGTCATTTTGAAGTTCGAGATTCCTCATTAAATGAAATCAAAGAAGTATCGTTAAATGATTTATTAGAAGATCTTGAGGAATTAATGTAATAATGGATATTCACAAACTTAAAAAAGAAATTTTACAAAATAAAAAAATAATAAAAATAATAAATGATAAAAATTTGACAGATGAACAAATAGAGGAATCTATTCCTATTTTTTTCGATATTATAGAAGATGAAAAAAATACAGATAACCTGTATACATCCGAAATAGAAATACAATCTAATGGAATTATTATTAGAAAATTGGTTCCAACAACCATAGGTAAAAAATATGAGAATAAAAATAATTTTATTTTGAGAGATATTACTGTTGTAGATTATTTATTATTACCTGCAAAAAATGATAAACAAGAAATTAAAACTAACGAATTTATGTGAAATGAAGAAAGAAAAGAATTATTAAATTATTTTAAAAAAACTGTTTTAAAAAACTTTAAAAAAGATGAATATTTTAAAGGAGCTTATATTTATGGGAATTTTGGTGTCGGAAAATCATTTTTTACACAATCTTTAGCTAATTATTTTGCTTCAAAAAATAAGACTGTGGCTTATATTAATAATAATGATTTAGCCAGTCACTTAAAACAATTATTTTCAATAGGTTATAAAAAAACAATTGACAACTTAAAAAATGTGGACTTTTTATTTATTGATGATATTGGATCTGAAAAAAACTCTGCATGAATGATTAGTGAGATTTTATTTTCTATTTTATCTCATAGAATGGATGTTAAAAAAACAACTTTTTTTACATCTAATTTTTCTTATAAACAATTAGAAAAAGAATTTATCAAAGGTTCTGATGTTAGTGAATTTAAAGCGAAACGATTAATGGAAAGAATTGAAGTTTTATCAATACCTATTTTACTCAAAGGAAACAATTGAAGAAAACTTTAATTCTGTTTGATTATCAACCAAGACCTATTATTTTATGCTCAGTAAATGTATCAAATTTAGATGAAAGAGTTATGTTTATTACATTTAGTTGATCGTTTTGAGTTCAAAGGCGTTTGCCCATATTATTATGACTGAGTTGGGGTGTGATTAGAACGACTCAATTAATTTTATCTCATTGTGGTTGAGTAAAACCATATTTAGGGGTTGTTGGGTTTGAACCTTTTAATTTCGAATGCATTGAGATATTTTCACCTTGTAGGGTAGTGTTGCCTCCAAATGCGTTGTCTCAGATTGATGTTACTGAGTTGGGGATGGTTAGGGAAGTAATTTTTGCTTCATAAAAAGCATTTGCACCTATTTTTTATAATTTCGAATTTGATTCAAAGGTTAATGTTGTTAAGGTAGTAAGATCGGAGAAGGCAATATTATTAATGGCTTCTACTTGAGCAGGAATTTCAACATATTTTAGGATTGTATTTGTAAAAGCATCAATATCTATTGTGGTTACATTAGAGCTAAGGAATTTTGGTTGCAAAAATGATTGTTTATTTTCTATATCAACCAATAGAAATAATGCTTCTATTGTTAAAGTTGTTCCTGCGTATGATCTATCTTCACTTAATTACATCTCATTGTTGTTGAGTAAAACCATATTTAGTGATTTTTGGGTCTGAACCTTTTAATTTCGAATGCATTGAGATATTTTCACCTTGTAGGGTAGTGATTCACTCAAATGCTTTGAGTCCGATTGTTGTTACTGAATCAGGGATGGTTAGGGAGGTTAGTTGGGTGTATTTAAAGGTTCCTTTTCCGATTGTTGTTACTGAGTTGGGGATGGTTAGGGAGGTTAGTTGGCTACCTGCGAAGGCATAATCTTTGATTGTTGTTAATTGAGAATTTGGTTCAAATGTTAAAGAGGTTAGATAGTTCATATAGAAGGCAGAGTCTCCGATTGATGTGACTGAGTTGGGGATGGTTAGGGAGGTTAGTTGGTTAGTCCTGAAAGCACTTTCTCCGATTGATGTGACTGAGTTGGGAATGATTAGGGAAGTTATTTGGTTCTCGTTGAAGGCTTGGTTTCCGATTGATGTGACTGAGTCAGGAATGTCTAGGGAGGTTAGTTTGTTGTCTTGGAAGGCTTGGTTTCCGATTGTTGTTAGTTTTGAATTGGGTTCAAAGGTTAAAGTGGTTAATTGGTTTTTAAAGAAAGCATTATCACTAATTGAAGTAATTGTTATTCCATTATAAATAGTTGGTATTTTTAAATCCTTATTTTCTTGTAGTTCTATAAACCCCATCAACATTCCTTCAGGAGTTACTTCTAAGTTTATTTGTTGCCCTGGTTGAGATTCTCCTCCGTCAGGATTATCTTCTTGTGTACAAGACACCAAAGCAGTAGGAATTATTAATACACTCATTAATCCTAGTCCTAATAATAGTTTTTTAGTTTGTTTCATATTTAATCACTCTCAATCATTAATTATATATAATATAACATATTTCTTCATTACCTAAAAAAAACATCACTTAAAGGGAGTGACTTTAAAATAATACTATTAATGGAAAGAATTGAAGTTTTATCAACATCTATTTGTTTAGAAGTTAGAAGAAAAAGAGTTAAAGAAAACTTTAATTCTGTTTGATTATCAACCAAGACCTATTCTGTAACGCTCTTCTGGTGTATCAAATTTTGATGGAAGAGTTGCATTTTTTAGTTTAGGGTTGTTTAAGAAGGCAGAGTCTCCGATTGATGTGACTGAGTTGGGGATGGTTAGGGAGGTTAG
>CAMRBO010000061.1 GCA_947040465.1 uncultured Mycoplasma sp. | reverse complement strand
CAGAAGCGAACATTAGTAGAACATACATTGATCTTTTAACAAATCTCCCTTGAAGAAAAACCAATATTGAATCAATTGATATTAAAAAAGCTAAAAAAATTCTTGAAGAACATCACTTTGGACTAAAGGAAGTTAAAGAAAGAATCATTGAATTTCTTGCTGTTATTATTAACAACAAACAACAAAATCCATCCAATAAAAAACCTCACAAATTAACGGGTGGTCATAATACAGAAGTCAATGAATCAATTTTTCAAAAAGTTAATGGATATAATAAAACAACAGATCAAAATTCAGCCCCTATAATTACATTGTTGGGTCCTCCTGGAACTGGTAAAACTTCTTTAGCTCAAGCTATAGCTGAATCTCTTGATAGAAAATTTATTAAAATTTCATTAGGTGGAATTAAAGACGAATCAGAAATTAGAGGACATAGAAGAACTTATGTTGGTGCCATGCCCGGAAAAATAATACAAGCAATTAAAAAAGCCGGAGTTTCTAATCCAGTTATTTTATTAGATGAAATTGATAAAATGTCATCCGATTATAAAGGAGATCCGTCTTCAGCGATGCTTGAAGTTTTAGATCCGGAACAAAATGCTAATTTTCAAGATCATTATTTGGAAATAGAGTACGATCTTTCTAAGGTGATGTTCATTGCCACAGCAAATTATTACGAAAATATCCCGGACCCTCTTTTGGATAGGGTTGAAATTATTGAACTTAATTCTTATACCATAATTGAAAAAGTTAATATCGCTAGAAAATACTTGATAGGTAAAGTTATTAAACAGAATGCATTAAAACTAGAACAATTTCAAATAACTGACATACAACTTGAATATATAGTTAAACATTATACAGCTGAAGCTGGTGTTAGAGATTTGCAAAGAATATTGGATAAAATTGCTAGAAAAATAGCTCTTGGTATTGTTGAGAAAAAAATAAAAGACACATTTGTTATTGAAGACAAAATATTAACTAAATATTTAGGTGTAGTTAAATATTCTGACGATGATATTGACAAGAAAGAACAAATAGGTTCTGTAAACGGATTAGCTTATACACCTTATGGTGGAACTACTTTAGCAATTGAAGTGACAACTTTTCCGGGTAAAGGTGATTTGAAGTTAACTGGTCAACTTAAGGATGTTATGCAAGAATCAGCTCAAATAGCTCTTACATATATTAAGTCTAATGCAGCTAAATTTGATATCAAATTTGATTTTGATGAAAATACCATTCATATCCATGTCCCTGAAGGTGCTGTTCCTAAAGATGGCCCATCAGCTGGTGTAACCTTTACAACATCTATTATTTCAGCTCTTTCTGGAAAGCCAGTATCACACTTAGTAGGTATGACTGGAGAAATTACCTTAACTGGTAAAGTTCTTGCCATAGGTGGATTAAAAGAGAAATCTCTTGCCGCACTAGGTAAAGGAATCGAAACTATTTTTATTCCAAAACAAAATAAAAGAAATCTAGTAGATATTCCTAAAGAAGTTACTTCAAAAATAAAATTTATTCCTGTTGCTAATTACACTGAAATTTATAATGTATTATTTAGAGATGTTAAATCTAAAAAAGTAGTTGGTGTTAAATCCAAGAAGACAACAAAAGAAAAATAAAACATATTATTTAAACTTTAATTAAATATTTATTTAGCATTCAAGTGAGGAATAATTTGTTTGAAATATAAAGCTCCTGAGATAATACTTAATGCCGCAGCGATCATTAGTGGCAAGTTTAGAAGAGATACTTCTAAAAGTCCTTTATTTGATAATGCTGGAGTTACAAAGAATAAAATAATAATTGCCAATGATTGAATTAAAGTTTTCGCCTTGCCATAAATAGAAGCCTCTATTTTTAATTTTTTAACAGCAGCAAGATTTCTTGAACCATCTACTAATACGTCTCTTAAAACAAAAATTAAAATTATTCATACATATGAATAATTGAATAACATTAAAAAAATCATGGCACTAGTGGTTATTACTTTATCTGCAATAGGATCAAATAATTTTCCAAAAGAGGTTATTTGATTATATTTTCTTGCTAAAAATCCATCCATCCAATCTGTAATCATAGCTATCACAAAAATAATTCCTGATAAATATAATCACATAGTTTCTGGATCATTATAAGTTAGTGAATCGAATCTTCCAGATCCTTGCACTAAAAAAACAGACATAAAAGAAATAAAAGGAACTACTAAGATTATTCTTAATAGAGTTAGTTTATTCGGAAGATTCATTGACGTCCTCTTTTTTATTAAATTTATCATTTACTTTTATCAATATATCTTCTTTTATTTGCAAATAATTTTCATCACTTTTTAACCCCTCTTCAAGAGATATAAAATATTTTAATTCATCTTGACACTTTTTATTTCAGTGATTTGACTTTATATCTATCAACTTCTTTAAACTGCTAGCGAATTCTGGATCATAATCATCAGCCAAATATATCTTTTTAAAAAGATTAGATTTATAAATATCTTTTAGCATATCTTTTGAAATAGTATTAATTTCTTTCATCGTCAAAACCCCTATCGAAGGCACGAAGTCAGTAATTTTTTCTTCATTAATTTCAGCAATAGTATTAATTCTCAAAGAAATTTCCTTAGATGTTTTATCGGTAATGTTTTTGAGTTCGATTTTTTTATAAATTACAACTTTGTTTTTTTTCTTATCTCGAAAATAACTAAAACCTAAAAAGAAAATCATAACACCAACTAATAGGCCCATAACAAGTCACAATACTCATCCATCCATAAAACTTCTCCTTAAATATAATATTTATATATAAAATTATATAAGAAATAAGGCATAATGATTAGTAATTATTCATAATATAATTAATTATTTAAATTTTTTTAAATTCCAATTAATTATATTAATATTTAGGACTTTTATAATTTTTTATATATTAAGAAATAGAAACATAAATTAAAAATAAAACCATGCATAAAGCATGGTTTGCATCTATAAGCCGCGTTCTGTTCTCTAAAAGAGTGTCAATTATTTATCTAGGTTTCCCTCTTGCAATCGATTCATTTCTCTAATGCAAATTCCCCTACCAAAATTTGGGTTTCTAGCTCATGGAGTTTACCGCGTTTCACCTTAATTAAATAAGCTCGTCTCTGTGGCACTTGTCGTCTAAGCTCAGATTTATTAAATCTAACATGAACACTACCATCATCGCAGATGGTGCTAGCGCGGACTTTCCTCTACATTTCTGCAGCAATTGACCAATGCAAATTTATTATATATGTTTTTACAATCTTTAAGATAAATATTATTACAATTGTTCTCATTAATATTATTTATTTTAATAATTGTGTTTAAAATACAAAATTTATTGATATTTTAAGGTCTTTTTTCACAAATTATTTTTTTATTAGACAAAAATAAGAAAAAAAGACATTAATATATGAGGAGATTTAAAATATATGAAAAAAATCATCAAATCGTTACTCATTTCTCTGGTTTTGGGATTAAGTTCTCTTGGGGTCATTTATTTTATTAATACAAATTTTGTTAAAGAAGATTCATCTAGTGTATTAAACAAAAAACTTGTTGCCACAATAACGGGTGCCGTTGAAGAACCTGGTGACTATTATTTTGATAAGAATGAAACAATTAGGGAAATAATTTTTAAAGCACAAGTAAAGAGTTCGGCAGACATTCACTTGTTAGGGTTAGAAATGAAACAAACAGAATCATTTGAAATATTTGTCCCCTACAAAATTGGAGAAGCGCCCAAATTAAAATATTCAGAAATAAAAACACTTAATCAACTTAAAGTGCTAGGCATTAAAGATAATGTTGCAAAAATAATAATTAAATATAAAAAAGAAAACAAAGGAATTCCTACATGAGAAAATATTGAT
>CAMRBO010000060.1 GCA_947040465.1 uncultured Mycoplasma sp. | reverse complement strand
TTTTTAATATCATTTGGTCAACCTAAAAATGAGAACGGGCACAACGCCGAAGAAAATCAGGTATCAAGAACATCTTCGTCCCTAACTCAATCTTTTCCAGGTGATTCTACTTGGACTTTAATTTCGTCATTTTTATATCAAGCAGGTATTTGATGACCTCACCATAATTGTCTGCTAATTGTTCAATCATAAACCTCACTCATTCAATTTTTTAAAATATTTTCAAATCTAATTGGGAAAATCTTTACTTTGTCTTTGGAGTCAATATTTTCCAAAAGCTTTTTACTCAAAGCATCCATTTTGACAAACCATTGTGGCATAACTAAAATTTCAATTACTTCACCAGACCTTTCTGATTTACCAACATTATTTTCAATCTCTTCTATATTGATAAACGAGTTGTTTTCTTTTAATTTTTTTTCAATTGCTTTTCTAGCCTCAACTCGATTCATTCCTATGAATTCCATGGCGATTTCGTTCATCATCCCATCTCTATCGATACATTCTTTTATTTCTAAATTATTTTTTTGAATAATGTCAATATCGGCTACAGCATGAGCCGAAACTTTCATAAATCCTGAACCGAATTTTGGATCAATATATTCATCAGTGATTATTGGAATTAATTCATTAGTCAAAGGATTAATAACTGATTTATTTTTGAATTTTATATTCTTTTTATCATTAGGATGAAAGGCAACTGCAACATCACTAAATATAGTTTCAATTCTTGTTGTTGCAATGGTTATAAAATCCAAGTTATTTTCTAAAAAATATTTTATATAATACATCTTTGACTTAACAGGTTTGGAAATAACTTCAATGTTTGAAAGTGCTGTTTGAAGTTTCGGATCTCAATTTATCGCTTTAATTCCTTTATATATAAAACCCTTATTATACATATCAATAAAAACTTTATTTACTGCATTATTAGATTCTTCATCTAGAGTAAAACGTTCATTTGTATAATCTAATGCTAATCCAATTTTTGATCATTGCTCTTTAATTATTTGAGCATATTCCTCTTTTCAAGAAATGGCTTTTTCCATAAATCCTTTTCTACCAAGAGACTCTTTTGTTTGGGAATTGTTTCTCATTCTTTCTTCAACTTTAGCCTGGGTAGCAATTCCTGCGTGGTCCATAGAAGGTAAAAACAAAACATCAAAACCCTTTAGTTTTTTGTAGCGAATAATTGCATCTTGAATAAATCCATCTCATGCATGACCTAAGTGTAATTGTCCGGTAACATTAGGTGGAGGAAGAATGATTGAAAAGGGAGGTAATGATTCATCATGAGTTGAAAAATATTTGTTGTCAATTCATTTATCATTTTTGTCATTTTCAACTAATTTATGGTTATAAATCTTTTCCATTATGCCTCATTTCTAAATTGTATTATTTTAATTATAAACAAAGAATTTTATTTTATTGAAAATAGTATAAGAGAAGGCAATGCACTTATAAGTAAAAGTATTCCATAAATAATTAATATAATTAATATAAAAACTATATCACTTCTACTTTTTGGTTTCTTTTCTTTTTCTTTTTCTAATTCAAAAGCTTTTATTTTTTCTTTTTCAATTGCACTAAGGTGCTTATTCTTTACCTCTTTCATTTCTTTAAATTTAAAAAGATCAAGTGTTTTTCTCACCAAGCCTTTTTCATTCATCGTGAAAATAATAATCAAAATAGGTATAGATATATAAAAAACAGCAACTATTGAAAGAACATCAAATCACAATTTTTTAGCACCTAAAGTTACACCAATAATTATTGGAATTGATATAAAAATGAAAAAGCTAATAACGAAAATATTGTTCTTATTAAAAAATTTCCTAAAATTTATAAAATGATTATTTTCTGACATCAATAATAGTGCTTTCTTCAATTTTACTATCACCATTTCAAACACTTTGTGCGACCTTCTTTGATTTAATTTTATTCATTTTAACATCTAATCCTGTTCATTTTTCATATTGATTTTTTGTTGAGTAAATATAGTGATCTTCGTCACATTTAAAAAACTCTACTGGACTTTTAGATTCTTCTTGTTCATCTAGATACTCTAATTCAAAAGTTGAAGCTTCAAATGGTTTATTTGCATTAGATATCTTAGGTATCGAATTGAATAAATTGATTGTATAAGGGTGAGTGGGGTTATTATAAACTTTTGATGTTTCTCCATATTCAACTATTTTTCCCAAGTGCATAATATTGATTTTATCCGCTATATATTCAACCATAGATAAATCATGTGCAATAAATATCAATGCTACATTTTTCATTTTACATAAATCTTTTAACAAATTTACAATTTGTGCTTGAATAGAAATATCCAATGATGCAATAGGTTCATCAGCAATTATTAATTTGGGTTCCGATATAAGAGCTCTTGCAATAACAATTCTTTGTCTTTGTCCACCAGAAAATTCATGAGGATATCTTCAAGCAAATTGCCTCAATAAACCAACTTCTTCTAAGGCCATGTAAATTTTCTCTTTTAATAATATTTTTTTGATAAATGTTTTTGAAAATTTATTTTGAATAACTCCAACCAAATGTAACATTTTTGAAAAATCAGATTTTAAGTTTTCAACTTCAATTTCAAACGATTTTAAAGATTCTTTTTTTTGTATTACTTTGCTTTCATATACACTAATTAATTGTTTTATTTTTTTCTTATTTAAACCTTTTAATATGTAAAACTCTTCTAATTCTTTTTTGAATTTAATGTGCATCTCATCAAATTTTGAATTTAGAATTTTTATATCGGGTTTGTATTGTAAATTTATATCATTTTCTAATTTAATATTATCTTCCAATGCAAACATTTCATTTTCAAATTTTTCCAAGAAAATTTTTAAATTCCATTCATGTTCATCAACTGTATTTTGATATTCTTTTTCTGCCGACAAAACATCAATACTACTTTTGTGAGGACTTGATTTAGTTTTTAGTGTTTGTGTTTTTTCATCTAAAATATGTTTCTTTTGTAAAATATTTTGATTATGCGCCCTCTTATTATCAATAGATATATTTATAAAAGTTAATATTCTAAAATCAAATTCTGAAGAAATTGTATTTTTTACTTTTTTAATATAATTTGCATCTTCTATATTTTCTTGATTCAAAATACTCAACAAATTTAAAACACTACTATCCAATGAACGAATTAATTCATCAACATCTTCCATAGTAAGGTTTGTTAATTTAAAAATTGATGAATAAAGAGTTCAATGTGCTTTCTTATAAACTAAATAATTTTTTTTATATCCATTATACTCAATATAATCAATTGTTTTGTTGGCTAATTGATCAAAAGATAAATAAGTGTTTTTGTATTCCAACAAATAAGATGAGAGCATATTTTTAACATTTAAAGCATAGTCTTTGGCATCTTTTTTATCATCTATCATTTCATGTTTTAATTTTTTTCTTTCTTTGATAGTTAAATACTTATTTAATGATTGTGTAGAAAGTTCTAAAGTTAAATCTAACTTTTCTTTTGAAGTTTTCATTTTTTTCTCATAGTCATTCAAATTATTATTTCTATAATCTTTTTGATATGAGTAATATGATTTTAGCAATTTTTCATTATTTAGAAATACTTGTTTAACATAATATGATTCTTTAGCTTGTCTAGAATCTAGAAAATTAAAATAAGAATTAAACATGTTATCCACATTGTTATCTTTAAAATTAAACTCTAAATTATCAAAATCATTCTTTCATTCATCAATAAATGATTTTGATTCGTTGTTTAATACTTTGATATTAAAATATTCCATTTCTTTAACTTGTTTTTTGAATGAATATTTAAAGTTATTTACTACATTTTTTCAATCTGTAAAAATATCTTCATACTCATTTTTCATTATTTTATTTACAATCAAGGGTTCCTTTAAGATTGAATAAACATTTTGTTGACCATCCAATGATGCGTGAGGATCTTGGAAAA
>CAMRBO010000059.1 GCA_947040465.1 uncultured Mycoplasma sp. | reverse complement strand
TCATGAATTGCACCAAGCAACAGGTTCTATTTGATTGAAGAAGTTTTTTGCTCTTAAAGATCCTGAATTAACAGATGCGATAGGCAAACATACAACATTGTCATTAGAATTAAGTCAAATGGATAAAGTTGTATTTATGGCTGATAAGTTATGTTTAGGCAGAAAATGAGATGGCATTCAAAATATTAGAAAATTATGCTTTGAAAACTTTGATTTAGCTTTTTCTTTAACTGTTCAAAAAACAAAAGAGTTTATTGAAAATAAAGGAACATTTATTTCAGAAGAGCAGCAGGAGATTTATAATAAATGAAGCAAATTTGAGGTTTAATAATTGCGGATCCTAACGAAATTCATGATTCAGAATTAAAATTTGAAAAAGAAAGCATAGTGGGTACAACAACATTCTTTCATTATGAGTGAAAGAATGTTGAAATAATTGTTGTGGAATCGGGAATAGGGATAGTTAATTCCTCTATGATGACACAAAAATTAATAGATATATTCAACGTTAGTAAAGTGCTAAATTACGGAGCAGTAGGAGGAACCAAAAAATTTAAATTATTTGATGTTATCATTCCTCAAAAGTTTTATTTTCATGATGTAGAAACTCCTTGATATCCTAGAAGTCAAACCCCTGGAGAAAAAGAGTTTTATACCAACTCATTTATCCAAGTAGATGATGTTAATATAGCTAGTGGAAATAGTTTTGTTTATAAGAAGAAACATTTAAAATCGATAAAAAAAGTTTTAGATGTCGATTTATTTGATATGGAAGCTAGTGCAATGGCTCAAGTTTGTAGTAAAAACGAAATACCTTTTTTTAGTGTAAAAGGTATAAGTGATATTATTGATATGTCAAATACTAATAAACAAGATATTAATAAAAACATTTCAATATCTTCAAAAAAATCGTTTGATAAACTCATATCATTATTTGATTCAATAAATGGTTAAGAATTAATTTTTGATTGACCTTTAAGATATGTTTTTGTTTCTGTTTTATTAATTAATTTTTTGATATTAGAAATATGAGAAAGTAAAGTTATTATTGCAGCAACAATAAGTGTTAGAAATGATAATCAATAAAGTTCGGTTCCACCAACTAAGTTGGTCCCATTTAAAATAGAATCATATCAACCGTTAAAGAAGAAAACAAATGTTAATGGAGCTATTATAAATGGGGTTGTAATAGAAGCTAGAGATACATATTTTGTACTTAAAAAAATGATAAAAAATATAACCATACCTACCACCGCTAACAATAAAGAAATAGAACATATGATTCCTAAATTAGTTGCCGCACCTTTACCGCCTTTGAATTTAAAAAATATAGGAAATATATGACCTATAATGACAAAGATAGAAATAGCTTGAACATATAGTCCGCTAAAAAAAATTGTATTTTTTAATAAAATAGCTCCTATAAAAGTGAACCAAAAAGATTTTGAAACATCTAGCAAAAAAATAAGAAGTCCAAATTTTCACCCATAATTTCTAAGAGCGTTTGTCGCTCCAGGATTACCAGAACCTAATTCACTTATTTTTTGCTTTTTCTTTAAAGTTAATAAAATTGAAAAATTTATAGAACCTATTAAATACCCTAAAATAGCTCGAATTATATTAGATCATATAGCATTAGTGATATCCATATTTTACTTTAGTTCCTCAGCAAGTTCGATAATGTGTTTTTTAATATCGGCACCAATTTCCTTATCTCTAAGAGCGTAGTGAATTGTTGCTAAAGAAAATCCTTTTATTGAACCAAGGTCAAATCTAATTCCATCAAATTCATATGCATATATTTTTTCTTCTTTCATATATTCATCAAAAACGTCTACTAAATCAAATTCTTTTTCGTAATTTATCTTTTTCAAATTATTTTCAAGGTGTTTGATAATTGAATAGTTAAAAACATACCTTCCTAAGACAGCTTTGTTTGAAGGAGCTTTTTCAATCTCTGGTTTTTCAACAGCTCCTTTTATTTCAAAAAACTTATTATCTTTTTCAGAATCACTTTTCGGAATAACGATTCCATATTTATTTAAATCTTGTTTTTCTACTGTTTGAACTCCTAATATTGAAGAACCGCATTCGTCATACATTTGAATTAGTTGTTTTATTGCAGGCACTTCCGCTTGAATTAAATCATCACCTAATATTACTGCAAATGGTTCGTCATTGAAAAACTTAGCACCAACTAAAATAGCGTGACCTAAACCTAATTGTTCGTATTGATAAACAACTCTAATGACAGCTTCACGATTAGTTTTTCTAATTTTTTTTAATAAATCATATTTATTTTTCAATTTTAGTTCATTTTCCAAAGGAATATTTGGTTCAAAATATTGCATTATTTCTTGTTTTCTTGTTGAAATTACTAAAATTATTTCTTCAATTCCGGAATCGATTGCTTCATCAACTAAAATATCGATAGATGGTCTATTTAAGATTGGTAATAATTCTTTGGGAATTATTTTTGTCATGGGTAAAAATCTAGTTCCTCAACCAGCTGCAGGTATTATTAATTTTTTGATTTTCATATTTTTATTTGACATATTCTATTTATTATAATCTATTTATAATGTATTGAATATTTTTTAATTATAAATAAGTTTCCAGTTTTATAAACCATCATCTTCTCAAGTGAATTGATAACCTAGAATTCTAACTGTATCACCTTTTTGAATTCCATCTTTAATCAATGCTTTTCACAAACCTATATCTTTAACTTTTTTATTAAACCTGATTATGTTATCGTAAGTATTTAAGGGAATTTTTCGATATATTTCTTCAATGGTTGCTCCAGATATTTCAAACATTCCTTCGTATAACTTAGTTATTTTGAAGTCTTCTTCCATAGTTATAAATAATTCATCTTTTTGATCCTCAAGAACTATATTTTTAGCATTTAAATATGTTTGATACATCTCTTCTTTTAATCGATCTATATTTTCTTTTTTAATCGCAGAAACTTTAACTATTGGTAAATCTGGATATTTTTTCACAAATTTTTTATAACCTTTTTCAAAATCGGGTAAGTCCATTTTGTTAGCAATAATTAGAAAAGATTTTTCCAACAATTTCAAGTTGTAAGAATTCAATTCTTGTTTTAAAACTTCGAATTCATCAATAGGATCTCTTTCTACATCACCAAAATCCAAAATAAAGGCGATTACTTTACATCTTTCAATATGTTTTAAGAATCTAATTCCTAATCCTTTTCCTAAAGAAGCTCCTTCAATTAATCCTGGTAAATCAGCAATAACAAAAGAATTTTCAAAATGTTTTACTAATCCCAATTGAGGAACAAGTGTTGTAAAATGATAATCAGCAATTTTTGGTTTCGCATTTGAAAGAATTCCTAATAAAGTTGATTTACCAACAGAAGGTTTTCCAACTAGACCAATATCAGCCATAACTTTTAGTTCTAATCGAACATTTTTAACTTCTCCAAAAGTCCCATTTTCAGAAATTCTAGGAGCATTATTTTTTGAAGATTTAAAACGGGTATTACCATGTCCTCCACGTCCACCTTTAACAATTAAATATTTTTGATCATCAACAATATCGTGAATTAATTTTTCACCTTCAAATATCAATGTTCCAAAAGGAACTTTAACAATGGTTTCTTTGCCTCTTGCTCCATACATATTTTTTGGACCACCAGATTCTCCCTCTTCACCTCTAATGTGTTTCATTATGTGTAAGGTTAGAAGAGTATTCATTCCTGTAGAACCTTGAAAATAAATGGAACCTCCATCGCCTCCATCGCCTCCATCGGGTCCGCCAAAAGCAACTCTTGCTTCACGACGAAAAGAAACAATTCCATCGCCACCTTTTCCAGCAATAACCTCTAATGTAGATTGATCAATAAATTTCATATTTTTAATTATAACTTTTTATTGTTATTAATTTACATAGTTATTAATTCTTCCGAAACTTCTTTTATGAAATCTTGATTTTTTTCGATGAAATCATCATTAAAATCAATGATTATA
>CAMRBO010000058.1 GCA_947040465.1 uncultured Mycoplasma sp. | reverse complement strand
TTGGAAACAAGGTTCCAAAAACTGTAACACCATAATTTGCCACAGATCGTATTCCAAATAAAACATAATCATTTGAAATTGTAGAATCACCTACACGTTTACCATCTACCATTTTATCACTTCATTTAAATAAAAAAGTTTTAGTTAGTTGATCTATTAATACTAGAGCTAATATTAATCCAAAAAATATTCCAAGATTAATCATTATTTCTTTTTTATTTTCTTTGAAGTGCCTTTTGTTGTAATTTAAGAAAGAGGTGTAATATTTTTTAATCATAGTATTTATTATATATATAATTTAATAAATGTTAAAATAATATAATAATAAAAAAAGGATTTATAGTTATGGAAATAAAAAATTATGTAGCAAAGTATTTTTTAATCACCGATTCAATAATAAAAAAATATAAACCACACAGTATTGTTACTGTTCAATATTTTCAAAGAAATGACGATGTTTTATTGTCTGGTATGGATGAAGTATTGAAATTATTAAAAGAAAATACTGATGTTTCTAAATATGAAATTAGATACTTGAAAGATAAAACAATTATAAACAACTTAGAACCTGTTTTACAAATAACAGGTAAATATAAGTATTTTGGAATATACGAAGGTGTAATTGATGGAATTTTAGCTCGTTCAACATCAATTGCTACAAATGCATATAGATGTATTGAAGCAGCTGGCAAAAAGAATATTGTTTATATGGGAGATCGTGGAGATCATTATTTAAATCAAGAAGTGGATGGTAAAGCAGTTGAGGACGCCGGAATAATAGGTCATTCGACATTTATAGGGGCTCAGGGCAGGGAAGAAGTCATCTTTGGATCTATACCTCATATTTTGATTCAACACTTTAATGGAGATTTAGTTCAAGCGATGAATGCATATGTCGGAACATTTCCTGAAGAAAAAGAATTTATTGCATTAGTTGATTTTAATAATGACGTCATAAAGGATTCATTATTAGTTTTAAAAGAATTGGGAAAAAAATTAGCCGGAGTTAGAATAGATACTTCGAAAAACATGGTTGATAAAATGTTTTTGAATGAAGAACCACAATACGGAGTAAATATAGAACAAGTCAAAAGATTAAGGGAAGCTCTTGATGATAATGATGGTAGTCATGTCAATATTATTGTCTCTTCAGGTTTTGATGCAAAAAAAATAGTAGATTTTGAAAAACATAACGCTCCTGTTGATTCATACGGAGTTGGTGAATCAATTTTGAAAATAAATATCGGATTTAGTTGTGATGCAGTAATTTTAGATGGTAAAAAAATAGCAAAAGAAGGAAGAGGTTATCGAGAAAATAAAAACTTCATATTATTGAAGTAAGTTTTTATAACTTGGTAGTTTTGGTTTCGAATAATCTAGACTTTTTCTTTGGTTCTTGTGTTTTATTGAGCAAACCGATAAATTTAGTTACATCATCCACTTTCCCTACTATTGTAATAACCGACTCATAATCTAACCTTACTAGACCATTGGGCAAAATGTTATTTGCTTTTTGTTTAACAAGAACAATGGTAATTCCTTTTTTAACAAGAGAAAGTTCTTTTAATGGAACACCAATATATTTTTCATTTCTCACGGTTGTTGAACCAATAACAAAACCATCATCAATTTCTTTTAATGAGTGAGAATAATTGATGAAATTGGAGTTAGTAGCTATTAAAGCAGTTCTAGTTCCTGATTCTTCCTCAGGTCTAATGATAACGTCAACACCAATTTGTTTCAAAACACGAGCATGTCTATGTGTTTTTGCTCTTGCGATGATATGCTTGATTTTTAATTCTAGTAAAGCAGCTATTATTTCAATATTATCCCCAACACCTACAATCACAGTTTCAATATTGCTAATTCCCACAGCTTGTAATGCATTCATATCAGCAGCATCCAAAACAATTGAACTTGCAGTTTTATCTTTTAATTGAATTAATTTAGATTCATCTTTATCAATTGCCAGAACATTTTGCTCTAAATCTATTAATTTAGAAACGACGGCACTTCCAAAACGTCCCATCCCAATTACACATATATCTTTTTTAGCCATAGTAAACCTCACATATACTTTTAAATATAATTTTACATTATTTTATTAGTATAATACTTAAATATGAAAAATAAAAATAAAAATAAAAAAGGATATTTTTTTAAAAAAGTTAGAAATTTCTTTTTTAATTTGTCAAATATCAAAATAATTTTCATTACTTATCTTATGGTGACAATAATAAGTTCGTTATTATTATTGTCCTCATTTTCTCATAATGAAGGTATTTCTGTAACTTATATTGACGCTTTGTTTACTGCAGCTAGTGCTTTTAGTGATACTGGTTTAACAACATTGATAACTTCCGAAACTTGATCAATGTTTGGGCAAGCAGTCATTGCAATTTTGATTTTACTTGGTGGAATAGGTATTTTTGCTCTAAAAGTATATATATTTAATTTCATATTTGGTAGAGCATTAAAGATGTCAACGATTAATATTTTGGGGAAAGAAAGATCATCTAAGGATATTAATCTTTCAAAAAAAACAATCATAGTTTCAATTACTTTAATTATTTCTTTGGTGGTAATATCATCTTTTATTCTTTCTTTCATATTTTATTTTGAAGCACCATCTAACATTGGTGTAGAACCTAGTAACAATCCTGTTGGGAATATTGGTCTATCTATAAGATTTGCAATATTCCATTCAATTAGTGCTATAAACAATGCAGGATTTGATATTATTGGCAGTAATTCTCTCGTTCCTTATTACTCTGTATATTCCATTCAAATAATATTTATGTTTTTATTTATCGTTGGTGGAATTGGTTATCCTGTTCTTTATGATACTTATTCTTGAATCAAACATAAAATAAAAAAAATGCCAGGAAAATATTCATTCTCTTTGTTTTCTAAAATAAGTTGTATTTCATATTTAATTATTTCAATTATCGGATTATTGTTAACTTTTGCATTTGAAACGACATCCATGAGGAGTGTTGCTGGAGATGAAGTTCCTATGTGGCAAGATACAACACAAACAACGGGATCAAAAGTTATGGCCATTTTCTTTAATACATTTTCAACTCGTAATGCAGGATTTTCAACAATTAATCTTGAAGAATTATCTCAACCCACAATTATTATTTATTCTATAATGATGTTTATAGGGTCGGCGCCTTCTTCAACAGCAGGAGGGATAAGAACAACAACGATAGCTTTGGTTATTTTGTCAATATGATCAAAAATAAGAGGGATTCCTAATGTTAGGGTTTTTAATAGAAAAATACCACAAGAAACAACAAATACTGCAGGAATTGTTTTTTCAATTTCTATTTTATTTGTTTTTCTAGTTTCCTTTATTACAATGTCATCAATTCATAATAATCCTACACAAAACTTTGGTTATATTGATGTTATTTTTGAAGTTTCATCCGCCTTTGGAACAACAGGTCTATCAACAGGTTTAACATCTCATTTGAATATAATTTCTAAATTTGTCCTTATTCTCACCATGTTCATAGGACAATTGGGTATATCATCAACTATCTTGGTTTGAAGAAGCAATAAAAACAAACAATTCACATTTGATTATATTGAAGAAGATATTGCAATTGGGTAATTTATATATATTTAAAAAAATGAAGGAAGATTATGATTACTATAAAAAATAAATCTAAATATTTTACAATGGTTTTTTCATCCCTAATGTTGGCATTGTCATTAATTTGTTCCATGCTTTCTAATTTGATTCCTTTCATTCTTGGATCTTCATTTTTAAGACTAGATATCGGAATATCTTTTATATCTCTAGTTTTTATAGTATCTGGTTGAAAATATGGAACATTAGTGCTTTTGAGTAATTTTGTCATTCACCCATTTTTGCCAGGAACAAATATTGGTTTTATTCAATTATTTTTTATCGGAAAAACAATATTTGTTATCACATGTTTGATATATGTATTTATTAATTTTTTAGTTTATAAACTAAATAAGAAAAGAAG
>CAMRBO010000057.1 GCA_947040465.1 uncultured Mycoplasma sp. | reverse complement strand
ATTAAAAGATGATAATGAAGCACCCATAGTTTTAAATGTTGGCGTTTCAACAATTGAATATCAAACAAAGAAAAAAACAAGTCCATTTTAAAAAGTAATTATCGAAAATATTTTGAAAATCCTCTAAATTATAAATTCTTAATTCTGGTAATAAAAGCAAAAATACAAGAGTAAATAGAGTTACTAAATTAACATACATTAGAAATAATTAAAAATTTAATATATAATTCAAAGACTTTCAATTAGGAAAAATAGAAATTGGGAAAGTGGAAAAGAGAAAATAATTATGACAATAAGTATTAAGAAAATGTTATTAGGACTAGGTGGGGTTGCCTTAATTGCTTCTCCAATAGTTTTCATGGTTTCATGTGGAAAATCAAATAATCCAACTGGACCAAACTTTAATGAAGATGGTTCTTTAGAATCTAATGTTGATATCAACCAAAAAATTTCTGGAATAACAGACGGAACAATAACACTAGCTAATTTTAGTGAATTTTTCCAAGTTCCTACATCACAAAAAATTAAAGATGATGAGGCAAAAAAAATATTTCATTCAGTTAACAACTTAATAATTGATAAAACTGAATTAAAAAAAGAGATGTGATTTGGTGGACCATCAAGCAATGTCGAAGTTAACATGAATCTTGGTTTCAATTCATTCAAAAATAAGATCGAACTTCCGCAAGGATATTCAGTAGAATTAGGGGACCATTCAATACTTCTATTAACAAGTATTGGAGACAATATATACATAGTTGATTCAATGGGTAACTTTAAAAATAATCAATTTTCATCTGCAGAATTAAAAATTTTAAACGACAAAATAAACTATAAATATGATGGAAAAGAAGTATCAAAAGGAGTGCAAAAAGAAGAAATAATTAATCAATGGAAAGAAGTAATTGGGAGTGAACTTACTTCATACAGAACTTTTCAAGAATTAAAACTTGAAGAATTAGGAATGTATCCTAATGGAAATTTATTAACTGATTCCGTACAGATTACTGCCGATAATAAATTATTGCTTCTCCAATCTAATACAAAAGAATTTTGAAATATCCAGAACATACCCCGACATTTTTTAATTAATAATTTTGATGCAATTACAACTTATGTTGATGGGTGAACATTATTAGATTGAACAGATTTACCTCAAGAAATACATAGCAAAATTAAATTGATGATTCAAGAAATAACTGCTTTTAATGAAAAAATTACCTATGTAATTACAACTGAAACTCTTAATATTTCAAAGATTGACCTTCCATTGAAAATAGACTCTATTAATTCAACAACAGCAGAAGAGTTTAACGCGCTAGCAACTATCGAAGAAAAAATAGCAGCAATAAAATTATCAACTACCGATACCACTATTAGTAATTATGGACAATATATTGAAACAATTACAGCAACATTAGTTGGAACTAAATGAAGTTTTGATATCACTTGAAATTTAATGAATGAGAAAAGTATAAATTCAATAAAAAGATTCAAATCAAGTCAATTAGCCTTCTTAAATTTCCCACCAAATCTAACTTTTGATGCTACACCCGCACCATCGTCAGAAGTATTAATTAAATAATAAACAATATGATAAACACCAAATAAAATCAAACATTAATAAGTGTTTGATTTTTTTATGATATAAATTCTAAACTTTATCAAATTAAAAAATTATTTAACTATCTTTATAATTTCTAATAAAAAAACAAAGGGTCAATGTTGTTTTTCATGAAATATTGAATATGGAAAATTTAGATCTAAAAATTTACATAATCAATAATTATGATGGTAACTATTTCCTAACAAATAATTTGTCAACTGCATCTAAAACTCTCTTTGACGATAAAACTGATTTTAAGGGAATTAACTAAAGAACAAAACTATTTATTCTTTTTTATTGGTTTAGTTTTAACTTTAGGTTTCTCTTCTACTGACGACTTAATTAAAGCATCTTTGATAAATTCAATTGATTCTTCAGGATTTTTTAATCAACCGGTTTCTTCCACTCTTATAACGTTATATTCTCTGGACATCAAATATTCTTCTTGGTCAATATCAGCAAAGAAACTTTCAATGGTAATATTCTTTTTTCAGTCGTCTAAAATTATCAATAAAAGAATGTTGTGAGGGTCATTTTGATAAACGGCAATATCAACTATTTCTGAACCCAATACAAAATTTTGTAAAAATTTATAATTTTTGAATTCTGGATTAATGGTAATCGCCTCATAAATATCTTTTTTAAAGTTTGTTAATGGTTTATTTTCTAAAATGATTGATTTATCTTTTTTGCTTTTTGCTATAATCTTAGCTTTTGTGTCTAAATATTTAATTCAATCAGTAAATATTGTTAAATCTTTATTTAATGGATCGCCAACTATGTCTTCATTTTTAATAGATTTGAAAATGATCATTTTAGATTTAGCCCTTGTGATTGCAACATTTAAGTAATTAGAGCCTCTTGGATTTGTCAATAGACCAAAATTAGAGCTTGTTTTAGTGAATACAACAGAAATTATTGATAAATCTCCTTCATCACCTTGAACAGAGCTTATATCACCTATTACTACAGATCCTCTTTTTACCTTATTTAAAATTGAAAATCATTTTGAATCATTAAATATTTTATTGTTAATAAATTCTTTTTGAGTCTTTGTGAAACAAATAACCAATATTTTTTTCAAGATATTTTTTTCAACTTCTAATTTTAATCTCGCAAGAATTTGATTTGCCTCTTCCTTATTAACACCATTTACTACCTTAACATTTTTAACTATGTCAATAATGTCTAATGGTTCAATACTATTATTATTTTTAGTTCCGAAAAGTAATTTATTTTCGTAAAATTTATCATTCGAAAATTCAATTAAATCTTTTGATAATGAACGATAATGATTTTTTAGCGTATATGTGTTTCAATAGGCAACTCTTGCTCTATCCAACAATGATTCAGCATCATCAAATTCTATATCTTTAACATTAGAATTATCTTTATTTTCTAAATATTCATTAAAAATTAATCTTTCAGGCTTTAATTGTTTGTCATCTCCGGAAATTATTACATATTTACATCTGTAAAGTATTGGATAGGCTTTTTCTAAAAACATTTGTGAAGCTTCATCAAATATTCCTACATCAAATAAATCAGGCTTCAATTCTGTATAGTGAGAAATTAGGTTTGGCTTAGATATTCAAACAGGGAATATAACCAACATACAATCTAAAAATTCACTAATAAATTCATTAACCTTTGGTCTATTCTCCATTCTAGATATTCTCATCATTCGATTACATTTTTCTTGAAATTCTTTTGATGATTTGGCAAGTTTATTTTTAATATATTTTGTATATGTTTCATATAGTGCTTCATCCATTTTAAGGATAAAATCTTGATTGTTTTTCAAATAACTTTTTATCAGTTGAGGAATATCTCTTTCAGTAATTATTTTATTTTTAGAAGCTATTTCAAAATTATAATTCGAAATATTGATTAACTCTCTTTCGATTTTATTTACTCTATATTTAAAATATTGATTGATTATTCTTAAATCGAAGATAATAATTTTTTTGTTATAAAAATCAATAAAATTTTGTTTTAAAAGATATTTATGTTGGTGAAAATAAACTATAATAGGATTTATAAATTCTTCTTTTCATTCACCAATATTCTTCAAGTATGAATTATTTTTGAAATTGGTAATATCATTAAATTCTCTTATGCAATCAATTATTAATAACAATGTTTTCTGATTAGGTTTTGAGGCGAACAAAGTATTTTTTGCTATTATTTCTCCCTTTAAAAAATACCTTTCTGTTAATTTTAATTTCAAATTTTCGCTTCCCAAAGAACTTAGTTTCATCAAAAATCTATCATGCTTCGTTATATTTTTGAATAAAAAATTAATAACAGCTTTTGCTTCTTTTACACCCGATAATAGTGATTCTATTCTTTTCATTATATTATAATTGTTCATTAAAAAATTAGGCTCTTCAAGCAATAAACTAACAAAAGTTTTATCTTTGTGCATCATATATTTTTTAATAAATAATTCCAATTCCTGAACATTTTT
>CAMRBO010000056.1 GCA_947040465.1 uncultured Mycoplasma sp. | reverse complement strand
GACTGGAGTTCAGACGTGTGCTCTTCCGATCTCTTTTAAGTTTTGTTATTGCATCATAAGCGCTACCACCCGTTGCTAGCATAGGATCAACAATAATGATGTATGAGTCTTTTTTTACTACAGGCATTTTATAAAAATATTCATGAGCTTCCATAGTTTTTTCATCTCGATATAAACCTATGTGACCAACTCTTGCTTCAGGGACAAGCGCTTGAATTCCTTGAACCATTCCAATTCCTGCTCTCAATATTGGCACAATAACTATTTCTTTATCAAATGTACAACCAATTGCTTCATGATTCGTTGGGGTAATTATTTTTAATTCTCTAGTTTTATAGTCTCTTAAAACTTCATAAACCATAAGAGAAGCTATTTCGTTTAAATTATTCCGAAAGATTGTATGATTTGATTTTGAATCTCTCATAACTGTTAGCTTAGTTTTTATAAGAGGGTGTTCAATTATTTTTAACATGTTTAACTCCTTATATTAATAAGAATTATAACTTATAATGATATTATTTAATAATTATGTTAAGAATTATTGCCGGAAAATATAAAAGATTATTATTGGAACAACCTGATATTAAAAATACAAGATCTACTACAGATAGAGTTCGTGAATCAATTTTTAATTGTATTCATGAAAAAAACGAAGGAGCTATTGTGTTAGATCTTTTTTCAGGGTCTGGAGCAATGGCGATAGAAGCTGTTTCAAGAGGTGCGATGAAATCTGTTTGCGTTGATAATTCACAAGAAGCTATTTCAATAATTAAAGATAATATAAAGAAATTATCAATAAATAATATTGATATTCATAATCAAGACGCTTTAGATTTTTTAATTTCTAAAAAAGGTACAAAATATGATTTAATATTTTTAGATCCACCATACAAAAATGTAGATTTATTAAATGAAGTCTTGCAAATATTATCAAATGAATTTTACTTAAGTAAATATGGCCAAATCATTATAGAAACACAAGAAGATAATTTTCTAAATATCAAAATTCCAAAAAAAATAATTATTGATAAAGTAAAGAAATATGGCAAAACAACAATAATTTTTATAAATAACATTTTATAGTTAAAAATGTTTATAATTTAATTAATATGAGGTGAAAAACATGTCTAATAAACCAATAGATTTATCAAAAGATAAAATACGGTATTTAGCAATTGGAGATTCAATTTCTGAAGGATACAATTCTTTGTATGGTATTGGATTCCCTGGTTCTGCAAAAAATAATAATGAAAGTGATAAATTAGAAATAAGTGGTATGAGTTTTCCTGCCATTTTATCTCAAATGATTGATAAATTATCTCCGGGATGTGTTGAATCATTTGAAAATTTTTCCATTACAGGATCAAGAGTTGTGGATTGGCTGTATTTTTTAGGTGTTGAACCACAAAAATATAATTATTTGAATTCAATTAAGCAAATAAATTCTGCTCAGGAGGCTGACGTAAAAGAGAACAACCCTCAAAAAAATCGGAGTCATAAACAATTTGGCATGTTTGGAGTTAATGATGAAAATGACTTTGATAAATTAAAGAAATCTATTAAAAAAGCCAACTTCATTACAATAACTATTGGTGCTAATGATTGATTATCAGATTTTCCTTTTTTTGAAATTATGTCAGTTAAAAAAGGAATTTTATCAAGAGAAGAATTTGATAAAAAAATAATAAAAAGCAATAAGCAATTATTAAAACAAATTAAGCAATTATTTAGTGCGATAAAAAACATAAATCCGAATGTGAATATTGTATCAACAAATTACACCACTTCATTATCTTTGTTATCGCGTTTAGCTAATGAACAATTAAATAAAGGTGATAACAAAGGCAAAAATGCAATTACAGTTCTTAATTACATAAGTTTATTGAACGAAGTTGTTATGCAAGCTTCGTTAGAGAGTGGTGTTTGCTTTATTAATTATGAAAATAAAATTTTTTGAGAACAAAATATTGACAATTTGTCAAAAGTTTTTTTTGATTTGCATCCAACTTATTTCGGTTATAAGAAAATAGCTCAAGAAATATTTGCAAAAACAGTATTATCCGACAATTTTTATCAAAAATCATTAAAAGAAATTAAAGTTTTTTTCCCAGACATGAATAAAGAATTTTATGAAAGTGATTACCATAGATTTTCTAATATATTTGATTTTTCAAAACTAAATTTAACTGATGGCGAAATAATTAAATCATCAAAAATCACAAATACAAAATCGTTTTGGTCAGACAATTCTCATGAAAAACAATTCTTAAATTTGAAAAGAAAATTAACTGTTAAAAAATATTTTGTTAATGACATTAATGATATTTCCAATAATGTAAAAAGTGTTTTAAATGCTTGTATGTTATTAATTGAAAAAAACAATTTAGATTCAAATAATTATATCAAAGATATTGTGGAAAATAAATCATATTACTCCGCAATACTAATTGCTTTTTCGAAAAGCGAGTATATAGATATTGTTGTCAATCAAATTCAAATTGAAATAAATAATAACAATAGAAAAGGAGTCAAATTAACTTTAAATATATTTAAAGATATTATTTTTGATAAGTTGTTTAATGTACCGAATTTGCTATTGTTGTTACAAGATTTTAGTAGTGAAATAATGAAGAAAAGTAATTATGAGTTTTTGCATTTATTTGAAAATGCAATCATAAGTTTATTGCTAGATATTGATAAATCAAAAAAATACAAAGACGTTATAAAAAAATATATAAAAACAAAAACAATCGATACTTTTACTAAAAGATTTAAATCAACTCAACCCAATTTAACAGAGGCATTAATTGATAATTTTGTGGATACAAAATTGGAATTTATCATTATAAATTTAATAAAATCATATTTTAAAAGTTTGAAAGAAATGAAAAATATAAAGAACATTAATGTTTTTTTAACAAAGTATATTAAGGACTTCTTTAAAAAAATTAATTTAAAATCTTTGATAGAAGGAGTCATAGATAATGAAAAAATAAAATATATTTTTTCAGAAACCATAATGAATATTTTAGAAATAAAAAATTACACAATTGAAGACATTCTTCTTTTTAAAAATTTTCTCAAATTATTAATATTAAAAATAGATGATAATGATTTAGTTATAAATTTTTTTAGTGAACTTGTAATTAAGTTTATTTCAACACATTCGAAACCTAATGATACAATCTATTTTGATGTCTTTTGATCTTTTAAAGGAAGAGAATTTTGAAATATTTTGAAAACTTCAAAAATCAAAAAAATATGAACCAATAAAAATGATGTCTTTGTGATTTCTGATGTTATAAATTTAATGTTTGAAAAGTCATTAATAATGGATAGCGAATTTTATAAAATATTAATGAATGTCCAAAATCCAAAATTAAAAGATAATTCTAAATCATCAAATTTATTTAATGTAGCCAAAGATTTGGTTGAAAAAATATTTAAAATTGAAAATATTTATTTAGCATTTTCTAATACTCTATACAATGCATTTTTAGAATTCAAAAAGTTGAATCCAAATATTTCGAATGAAAACAATCCATATTATAAATCTTTTTATAGATTCACAATATCTAGTTTGTGAATTTGTTATAGGTTATTCCAAAAAGATATTTCATTCAATATCTTTTCAAATACAAAAAAAGGAATATTAAAATCCATTCCCAGTATTGCAAGTCACATTCACAAATTATCTGTGGGCAATAATTCTAATATTGAACGTGCAAAATTAGTGGACTATATTTTTGGGTCAGAATCAGAAAGTTGAATAGCAACAGTCACAGAAGATAATTATTTGATCGATGATATACTTTGGTATATTAGAACTTGTGATTCTGATCCTAAAGATAAATATTCTAAGAAAGATAAAAAAACAATCATTTTTGAGTCATTGCAAAAGGGATATTGAAATATTGATTAATAATTCTATTTTTTTATTAATTTATTATTGTGAATTATTAAGCAAGGTTTACTAAGTTTTTTAAATGTTATTTTAATGAAGTTATTTTGAACATAAAAATAAGATAAAGTTTTAATAATTTATAAAGTTACCAAATTAATTACCAATTTGAAAACAATTTAATCTAATTTCTTCTGAGTTAAATTTTAAAAAATCACACCCTTGGAAAAAAACTTT
>CAMRBO010000055.1 GCA_947040465.1 uncultured Mycoplasma sp. | reverse complement strand
TAATTATTTCATTAGATAATTCAACACTTGTTAATTGTCCACGACTCAAGGCATAGTCTCCAATTGAAGTAAATCCTGCAAAGTCACTAGCGACTAATTGTCTTTTTCCATCTCACTTCCCGCCATTAAAAAAACCATCAGCAATTTCTTTAGTTAATACATCACCGGTAATTGGTGGTTCAATCGGATTAAGGGCAAAAGCGATTGATTCGATCAGAGTTAAAGATTCATTAATTTTAAATCCTTCATTTGTAGTTAGTGTGACAATTTTATTATTTCCACTTGATATTTTAATTTTCAAACCAGCAATTAAATTTTTGTCAGTTGCATTTTGAATATCAAATAGTTTTTTTATTAATGCTAATGAGTTATCGGTGATAGTTTGATCAACTTCACTAAGGTGTGCAATTTCACTTTCTTTAATTTCCCCAGTGTTTGTTTTAGGAGATAATTCTAAGTTAATGATTGTGATTTCGTTTGATGGTCCACAAGATACTATAGCAAGAGGTAATGTGATCACGGTCGCTAACCCTAATCCCAATAAGGGTTTGTTCGTTTTAATCATATATATCAACCTCTTTTATTTTCTTTTATTATTATACTAAAATATAATATAGAAAACAAACCTATAATATTTATTTTTTTGTGATATTAATTCTTAAGGAATAATATTTATTATTATTTGTGAATACCCTTATGTATGATTTAATATATATATAAAAATTATTGTGCTACTTCTTCAAATTGAATTATAGAAATAGAAAAAAATATATTTAATTCATTTATAAAACTCTCCATATAGTATCATATATTTTTCTTTTGTACAATTAGATACTTTTATTCTCGTTATTAAGTTTTTAATTTCTTAACTATTCATAAATGCGTGGCCTCCTTTGCACTTCTCTTTTGTACTTAAAGTTATTATGAAATATCTTTTATTTGTATTTACTTAATGATTTGTTTAATTCTTTATTTACAATTTAAAATCACATCATATTGTTAAGTCTAATTAATATTAATTTAAAAAACCTTATTATTTAAACCGAATAAAAATATAAGAAATTTCAATAAAAGTTATTGGTAACCAATGTTTAAATAATTTATATTTTTGTATTTATAATAATTTGTTTTATTATATTGTAATTTTCAGTTTGATAGGTAATTTATTATTCATTAATATTGGAAAAATCATAAAAATATTTACCATTATTTGAAGATCTGGAAACAATATATAGATACAAATCATTAAAAAAATTATAGAAGGTGTGATGGAAAACATAATTCATTAATTCAAACCATATGACAACCCGATTATAAAACCGATAATCAAGGAGTTGATCGTTAATGGTATTCCAACCCTTGGAGATAAAATACTATGTCGATTTATTATTATAAGAGTTATTTTTGTCTTATTTCATAATTAAATTTATATCAACTTTATTTTAATTAATAAAATCATAAAGTAAAATCCACACAACTACTCCAATGATGTGTTAAAATAATATCATTCACAATAAGTGATTTGATTAAAAAATATATATGAGCTAAATATTTATATTAGCGATTCATATAAATCACCAAGGAGAACATATGCAAATTAATTCAAACGAAGAACTATTAATTAAAGGCAAACAAATGAAAAATAGAAATATTCTAGGAATAGTTTTGTGATTTACCATCATTGGCATTATTGCTAGTTTTATTATTGCTTTGATTGATGCAGTAACAATTTTAACTACTAATTTTAAAAATAAAGAACTAAATGACGAAAAAATATTATGAGGAATATTATCTTTAATTTTACTCGGAAATATTGCTTGCTTAATTTTTGCAAGTAAAATGATTTCAATAGCAAATATGGAAATTGAAAATGAGAATAATGTGAAACAAGATACTATTCAAATAGAATCTAAAAAATAACTATTTTTTAATTATGTTTATACCATAAATAAAATACATATTTCAATTATCAAAATACATTAATGAATTATATGGAAAGTAGGTAATCATGAATGAGATATGACGTAAATATAAAAAGAAATTTTTTATCTTAGGAATTTTGAGAATTATTATGTTTTATTGTTTCGCTGCATTTATGATTTCTGAAATGATATTGATTACTAAAGACATTGAACAAAACACATTCATAATCTTATCTACTTTTTTATTGTTTTTCTTACTTTTATTAACAATTTTTGGTTTTTGGTATCGTTGAATATTTTACAAAATTTTTCAGACAAAAAATCAACATTGTGTTCCTAAAAAATATGATTGATTTTTTCAAAATAATATAAAACTCCTTCTTTTGTGATTTTTACAATTGGTACCATTTATTGACATATTTTTTATCATTAATTTTTATAACAATATGCAAAAAATAAATGTTAATCATTCTAAAGTTAAAGAAATATTGTAGTAATAAGATGTTCAGAAATAATGTAAAAATTACTTTATATTGAAATTAATTATATATTTAATCAATAAAAGATAATATTATTGAATAGTTATTCTACACATGATAAAAAGAAACTATTTGATAAAACCCTTAACCTTAAATAACTTTTGTTTTGGATAAATTAAGATATAAAAAAATACCTATAGAAGGTATTTTGATAATTAATTATTTAAACTGGTGTTGGTGCAGGTTGTTTCAATAACGAAGGATTAATACTAACAACCTCTGATAGTGTTGCGGGATCCGTAAAATTAACTGTTAATTTTAATAAAGAACCCATATCTTTAATAGTTATACCGCTTACTAAATTGGCCATTTCTGTATTTGTTGCACTTTTGATTAAAATTGATAATAAATCTTGAGGAGTAGTCATTCCTTTAACCGTTACTAAATCAACTGTTCCTAAAAATGTAGTATTAAATTCATATTGAAATTTTCCTACTTCAGAAGGATATACAAATGTATTATCCAATGAAGCTGATGGTGCAAAGAATATTGTATCCATGGTTATTGCTACCTTTGGTGCTATTTGATTATAAATATCACTTAATTTTAATTCATAACCAATAAGACCACCTAAATTATTTAAATTCTTTTCAGAATTTAAAGCATTTATTCTGTCAAAAACACCTAAGTCATCAAAATCATTATCATCTTCCTTTTCACCTAAGAAATATTCTTTTAAATCTTTGATATCAATCCCTGGCATATTAGTTTCTGCTTCTTTAATCATTAATGTGATCTCATCTATTTGTGCTTGAGAACTAATAACTGGCTTAATTACTCAATCAATATCTTTTGTTAATACTTGTGAAACATCGTCTCTTACTTCAGTTTCCATTTCATAGCTAACTTGTAATTTTGCCGTTCTAAAACCTGTTGTTTCATCAGCTGTCCCAATACTAAGAACTTTTATACCTTTATCAACTAATTCAATTTCAGTGTATTCATTTTCAAATTCATAAATATCATAAAAATCAGTTAATATTAAATCAAAATCTTTTTGTAACATTTCTTTTGTAAGTGTATTAATTTTGTTGATTAAAATTTCTTGTGCATTTGTATTAAAGGCTGGATCAATCACCATTTCTTGAGTCGCAACTTTGGAACCATTTATTTTTTCTACAACATTAAATTCTTGTGCATTTAATGTTTGTCCCGTTTGATTTGAACCACATGATACGACAGCCAATACTGGTGATATTGCTAAAGATAATGTTCCTAGTCCTAATAATAATTTTTTCATTTTTCTTCTTTCTTAATTCCTTTTGTTAAAAAGTTATCTACATGTATTTATTATATCATCTTGGAAATAAAAGATTAGAAAAAAATAATTTTCATATTTTATATTAATTTGAAAACTATTTATCGGATTACTCATTAATTTTTTTAGCGCTCTTTTGCTATATAAGCGATAAAATATATATCAATATGCAACCAAAACAACCAAAATCAAATTCCGAAATTCCGACAATTAAAACGAAAATTAATTTATTTGAAGCTTTTGCCGGTATTGGATCACAACACATGGCATTAAAGAATATTTCTCATTCAAAGAAATGAGAAATTAATGTTGTGGGTATAGTAGAATGATTTATTGATGCGATCATTGCTTATGAGGCAATACATAATCCCCCCCCCCCCCCCCCCAAAAAAAAAAAAAAAAAACAAAAAAAAACATATAAAATGTAGTTTTTGAATCGCACAAATAAA
>CAMRBO010000054.1 GCA_947040465.1 uncultured Mycoplasma sp. | reverse complement strand
ACAAAGATGAACTATTGTTAATAAATGGAGGTTATATAAGCGGTGGTAATGTTGAAAGCGCAAACATTAAAACAATAACTGTTTCTAAAAACGCCTCTGGGAACCAAATAAACTTTTATATGGAAGTTGAAGAATCTTCATTAAATAGGTTTTTAAATAATAAAATTAGTTTTTCTATTCTTGTTGACGTTACTGCCAAGCCAATTGTTTAACTAATAGAAAAACTAATTTAATAATTATCATTATAATTTAAACAAATATAATTAAAATTATTATAAAATAAGAAATATAAAAAATGAAAGCGAGAGTGATTTGTCTAAGCCAATTATTGAATTAAAAAATGTTACAAAAGAATTTGATCACAAAGTTATATTAGATAACATTGATTTATCTATTTATGAGGGTGAATTTATTACTCTTTTAGGTCCATCTGGATCAGGTAAAACAACAATTTTAAGAATACTTGGTGGTTTTGAATGAGCAACAAGAGGTGAAATTAAATTCAATGGTTTAGACATAAAGGACTTGCCTGCTCACTTAAGAGACACATCTACAATATTTCAAGATTATGCATTATTTCCACATCTTAGTGTAGAAAATAACATTAAATACGGTTTGAGAATTAAAAGATATCCAAAGCCAAAAGATGATTTAAAGGAAAACATCAACAAATTGTTAAAAGTAAAAGTTAAAAAATGAGAGAGAAAATCTAGTCTTGAAATGAAAAAACTTGACAAAATTCAAAACGAATATATTCAAAATTTGAAAAAAAATAAATTACCAATTAAAGAAAAAGAAAAAATACAAAATTGATTAGATGATTCTGATTTTAAATATTCATATTGAGAAACATATGCCGATCAAGAAACTAACAAATTTAACAAAAAACATTTATTGAGAAAAATAACCAAAGAAGAGTTAGATGAAAAAATGTTAGAAGCGTTAAAGTTAGTTGAACTAGATGGACATGAAAAAAAATCTATTGATAAACTTTCCGGCGGCCAAAGACAAAGAGTGGCTCTCGCTAGAGCTATTGCGGTTGAACCAAAAATACTATTACTAGATGAACCACTTTCTTCTTTAGATGCTAAAATAAGAGAAAAAATGCAAGTGCTTTTATCTGATTTACAAAAAAAATTAAATATCACTTTTATTTTTGTTACACATGATAGAGAAGAAGCTTTGCAATTATCAGATAGAATTGCCATAATTAGAAATGGTAAAATTGAACAATTTGATACACCAAAAGAAATATATGATTACCCAAAAAATAAATGAGTAGCTGAATTTATTGGAGATTATAATATTTTTTCTGGAATTATAATAGACGATTCAACAGTTGTATTTTTAGATAAGAAAAATAAATTTTGAAAACAAAAATATTCTTTTAATGAAGGTGATGAAGTAGATGTATTGATTAGACCAGAAGATATTTTAATTAAAAAAAGTGGTGGTTCTATAAGTGGTAAAGTTATTGACTCAACATATAAAGGAAGTTATTATATTACTGTTATAAAAACCAAAAAATGTGATTTTATTGTTGAATCAACAAATCATTACAAAGAAGGTGAAAAAGTTTATCTAGATTGAACAATAACTTCAATGCATTTAATGATTAAAGAGAAAACGGTAGAAAAGGTTAATTATGATATTTCTTAAATCTTTAAACAAGCAATCACTATTATTTATTCCTTATATAATTTTTTTTCTATTATTTATTTTTGTTCCATTATCTTTTATTTTAGTTACATCTTTTATCACTCCAGAAGGTGCAAGTCCTGATTATGACAATACAGAAATACTAAAGGATTTTACATTTTGAGTTATTTTCTTTAGATCTCTAGGAATCGGAATCGCAAGCGCTTTAATTTGTTTAGTAATAGCTTTACCATTTGTATATATTATATTATCAATAAAGACGAAAAGTTTGAGACTGGGTGTTTTATCTTTGATGTTGGCACCACTCTTTATTTTTACACTTGTTAAAATTTTGGCACTAAAAGGGTTTTTCACTTACATCTTTGATGAAAGAGCTTTAGATAGTTCTGGGATGTTAATAATTGGTCTTGTTTATCTTAACTTACCATTCATGATAATTCCTCTATATATAGTGTTTAATAATATGCCCAAAAATATCATTGATGCTTCAGAGGATTTGGGGTATACAAAAATTCAAACATTTATTAAAGTGATTATCCCTTATGGATTAAAAGCGATAGCTTCTGGCGTTACCATGGTATTTGTATTGGCTGTTTTAAATGTTGCGGTTAGTGATAAATTAATTATAAACTCTGAACAAAATAAACTCTTAGGAAATGTTATTAATGATTTAGCAAATCCAGCTAATGGTTTTGATATGCAACAAGCATCAACAGTTGTAATATTAACAATATTTTCCGTTGGTTTAATATATGTATTAATAAATTCAATACCTTGAATATATCGAAAAATAAAAGGTGGTGTTAATGACTAAATTCAAAGAGTTTACAAAATATTTCTATATATTAATAATATTAATAATATCTTATATACCATTATTCTTTGCTGCTGTATTCAGTTTTAACGGGACAAGCGACAAAGGCTTTATTACTTTTACGCATTGAAATGGATTTACATGAGAAGCATACCAAAACTTATTTTCAAATGAAATTATTGCGGCATTTATGAGTTCTTTATTATTAGGAACTTTGTCTAGTTTGATAGTGATAATTTTTTCACTATTAACAGTTTTCAGTATTTGAAAACAAAAGAGTAAAACAATAAAAATTGTTAAAAATGTTTCTACAAATATTTCTATAATTAATCCTGACGTTATTATAGGGATTTCTCTTGCGCTTTTTTTCTCTTTAGCTTTTGGGGTATTATCATCAGAGTCTGAAGGTTTTTTTAGAGCTGTTATTGGACATGTTGTTATGATTCTTCCTTATGGCATATTGATAATGTATCCAAAAAGTGAAAAATTTAATAAATCTATTTTTGAAGCTAGTTATGATTTGGGTTATTCCAAGATTAGAACATGATTTAAAACATATTTCATTTATATGATTCCTTCAATATCTTTCACACTAATGGTTTCAATGGTTTTAAGTTTTGATGATTTCATCATAACAACAATAACATCTAATACTGGTACAATTGGAACAGAATTATATCAAGGAAGATTCCAATCTTGAGCTCTTGCAATTGGTTCCATTTTATTAATTTCTATTATTGTTGTAAATGGATATTTGTTCTTAAATAGTGCGAAAAAAAATAAGAAAAAGGTGAAATAATGAAAGGTAAAAAATATTATTATGATTATTAATTCCATTAACATTTTTTAGTATTCTTACTGGAGGAATAATATACAAAAGTATTAACCCATATAAACCAACTATATATAATTATCAATCATATGTCAATCCTGATTTAATACCTAAAATAGAAGAAAATTATTCATATAGGGAATATAAAAATAATTATGAATTTAATAATGCAATAAATAACAATAAAGCCATTGCAGGAATATCAACAGATTATATGATAATCGATTTAATAAACAATAATAAAATTTCTAAAATTGATTTTGAAGGCGCTTTTGAAATCAACGATCCAAGATCTTTTTATTCTGACCAAACAATAAAACAACTTGATTACTTCGATAAATATATCGGTGTCAACAGCGAAGGTGATATAGATGGAGATGGAGTTGCTGATAAATTTTGAGAATATATTATTCCTATTTGGTTGAATAACAAAGTATTTGTATACAATTCTAATAAAATAAACCATAATATTCCTGATTTTAATAATGATTTCTCATACACTAACATCCTTGAAAAACTAACTCAAAAAGGAGCTGATGTTTGATCATGGACAAATGCTCCTATCGAAAATAGTGTTATTGGATCTGAAATTAGTTCTGATGGTTTTAACACAACTTTGACACTTGAAAATTACGTCCAAAGAATTGATGAATTTGCGAATATTGTAAAAACAGGAACGGGACACGAAATAAGTGATGGAATAGTAAATATTTTTGAAGATGATTCTGATGTTGTTCTTCAATCTGTAATAGATTCTAAATCTTCAATAAAAGGAGCTTATTTATTTAATGGAGATGCTTTAGATGCTCATTGATCTGAAGATAATTTTTCAAATGTTTTAGATGGAACTGTCAAATTAGTTAGACCCAAAAATTCGCCATCATTCATAGACGGTTTTGTTGTTTCATCTTCGATTTCTTCTGAAAAGCAAACAGAATTATTAAAAAATATGAATGATGTTTTCTTCAAAGGGAAATTTATGACTAAAGATGAAATCAACAAAAGCGTGAGAGGTGTTGATGGTATTATTGCTTGAGATAAAATTGCCTCATTAAATAATTTTGATTATGTAAATTACACCCCTACTTCAAAAGGTGAATATGATT
>CAMRBO010000053.1 GCA_947040465.1 uncultured Mycoplasma sp. | reverse complement strand
CATCAGGTTTAAATCCAGGTGTTACTGGAACCTCCGGAGCACCTCCTGTACCAACAAATACAAAACCAATGATAGCAGCAACTACTAACGGAATGAATTTTACTGCAGTAATACCCAAATTTTGAATATTTCCCGCTCTTGAAGAATAACCTGAAACGATTGTAAAATATGCCATTACTCCAAATACAATTACCAATCATATAAGTCAATCAACACTTGTACCAAAACTAAAAGGCGCAAGAGAAGCCACACCATTAGCATCTACACTACTGTGTGTCCAAACCCCAATTCCATCTTGAAGTTGTATTATAAAATACAAAGGCATAAAAAAGTAGGTGAGGGGTAAATAAATATAAAACATAAAGTTTTTAGATGCTTTATAAATAAATCTTGAATTGAAAGTTTTACATCATCCAATTAATGATAAGTTGTCATTTCTGGCGCTTGCTATTTCAATTAGTGATAATGCCATTGCAATAACTGCAAATGCTGCAATAATCCAAGTAAAAATAGCTAGAACTAAACTTCCATGAGAACCACTTAAAACTGATTCTGATTTTAGAAATATTCCAGCACCAACAGATGAACCAACAACAACAAGCATTGCTGAAAAAAATGAAATTTTTTTCTTCAAAGGTGCATCAGCAATACTAGATTGTTGTTTATTTTGTTTTGATTTTTTGTCCATAAATTCCTTTCTTGAATTTTTTTATATTATTTAATATATTATTCTAGTTCCGGAAGTTCCATTAAGAGCTTCTTCAACTTTATTTAAATCTGCAATAATTGCAATTCTTTTTTTATCTTGTTTTACAAATTCAATAGCAGCTTGAACTTTTGGAAGCATGCTTCCAGGAGCGAATTGATTATCTTTGATATGTTTTTCGAGTTCTTTAATAGTTACTGATTCAAGAGATTCTTGATTAGGTTTATTATAATTAATAAATATCCTGTCAACTGCAGTTAAGATAACTAAAATATCAGCATTAAGTTTATCACTTATTTTTGATAACGCAAAATCTTTATCAATAACTCCATCAACCCCTTTGTATCCATCATTTGTTTTAATTGTAGGAATTCCACCTCCGCCAGCTAAAATAACACACGAACCTCCTGCAACTGTTTTTTTGAAAGTTTCAATTCCAAGAAAATCCAAAGGCAAGGGACTAGCAACAACTTTCCTAAATCCCCTTCCAGAATCTTCAACAATCACACTATTAGGATTATTATTTTTAGCATTTTCCAATGTTTTATAAAAAGGTCCAACCGGTTTTGTTGGATTCTTAAATGCTTCGTCATGTTCATCCACTATAGTTTGTGTTAAATAATACACAACATCTTTTTCAATTTTTAATTTCAAAAAGGCATTTGATATTGCTGTCATTAAATGAAATCCAATATATCCTTGAGACATTGCTCCTGATTCAGCAAAAGGAACTAATGGCGTTTTGTCATTAGTCATCTTTGCATCTGAAAAAGAATTAAATATCATACCAACTTGAGGACCATTTCCATGACCCACAATTATTTGGTGTCCAGATTTAGTTAAAGAAGCTATTTTTTCTGCAGGTATTTTTACTAGATATTTCTGTTCTTCAGGATTATTACCTAAAGCATTACCTCCCAAGGCGATTACTATTTTTGCCATTAATTAATAACCTATTGTTGAAAGCATAATAGCTTTAATTGAATGTAATCTATTTTCCGCTTGATCAAAAGCCTTGTTATATTTAGATTGAAATACTTCATCAGTAACTTCCATAGCTCCATCTTTTACTACTGGATATTTTTTACCAAATTTATCAGAAATATCTTTAGAAAAATCAGTATGATTATCATGAAAAGCTGGTAAACAATGTAAGAAAATAACACTTTCTTTGGCTGATTTAATCATTTTCATATCAACTTGAAAATCTTGTAATTCTCCAATTCTTTTGTCAAATAATTCAAATGCTTCACCTAATGAAACTCAAACGTCTGTATAAATAACATCTGCATCTTTTGCTGCACTAATTTTATTATCACTAAATGTTAATGAACCACCGTTTCTTTTAAATAACTTTTCACAATCATCAATAACACTTTGTCTAATTTCTTTGTGATAACTTTTTGGACCGCATAAAGTAATGTGCATTCCTGTAAAAGCAGCACCAATTAACATTGAGTGTCCCATATTATTTTTAATATCCCCAATAAAAACTACTTTTTTGTTTTTCAAATCACCTAATTCTTCTTTCATTGTCATAAAATCAGCGATTATTTGAGTTGGGTGTTCTTCATCAGTTAAACCATTTCAAATAGGTACTCCTGAATGTTTAACAAGTGCATCAATATCTGATTGAGCAAAACCTCGAAATTCAATTCCATCATAAAATCTCCCCAATACTTTAGCAGTATCTTCGATTGATTCTTTTTTTCCAAAATTAGATCCCTGAGGACCAATGTAAGTTACACCAGCTCCCAAGTCTGCTCCTGCAACTTCAAAAGCACATCTAGTTCTTGTTGAATCTTTTTGAAACATAATTGCTATGTTTTTCCCAATGAATGGTCTGTTTAAAGTTTGTAATCCTTGATATTTAGATTTTTTTAAATCAATTGATAAATCTAATAAATATTTTACCTCTTCTGTTTTGAAATTTAAGAGTGAATCTAAACTTCTTCCTTTTAAATTAATAGCCATATTTTTTTCCTTTTTGTCTTTCTTTTATTTTTATTTTCTATTATTTCTATCTCTAATTAAAGGCATAGACATGCAACGAGATGAACCCATCCCTAATGATAATTGATTTCCGTTGAATGATAAAACTGTAATTCCTACTTTTTTAAGAGCAGCTTCTGTTTTAACGTTTCTATCATATCCAACAACAACTCCTGGTCTTATAACTAAATAGTTAGTTGCATCAAAATGCGTTTCCAAATCAATCGCAAGTTGTCCGGCATCATCACCAGCAACAGGAATTAATATTGGTTTTTTACCAATTATTTCTTCAAGTATATCTTCAAGTGAAGAATTTAATTTATTTAATGAGTGATCATTTCCATTTATTTTTATTTTTCAAATTTGTAATGTCCCCATCATATTTGGTGAGTATAAAAATTTATCAAAATCTAACATTGTTAATCAAGTATCTAAATGCATAAGATTTTTTTTCTTAGGTACATTTATTGCAATTACTGTTTCAAATAAATTGTCTTTATTTTCTTTTAGTTTATTTGCAATATGTTCTATTTCTTCAATTTCTGTTCTTTCAGAAACTCCAATTACCAATGTTTTGGAATCATATACAAATACATCTCCACCTTCAATGGTGTTCTTGTCATTTCTGTTTGAATAACGAAATACATCTTTATATATCTCGTTGTTTTTAAAAATAAATTCTGAAAAAAGAGTTTCTCTTCTTCTAGTTTTATATTTCATTTTGTGAATAGTTACTCCATTGCCAATTGATGCAAAAGGATCTCTAGTAAAATATAAATTTGGCATCGGATCTACAACAAATTCATGTTCATATTCAATCCCTAATGTTTTAGCTGTAATTCCAGACATCAAAATCGATATTAGTTCTTTTGTATTTTTTATATTTAAAATATATTTTTTAATTAATTTACGAATAGATTGATCAATTATTTTAGGTTCAACTTCATCTAGTCAAGTTTCTAAAAATAAATCTCTTTCTTTTTCAGTTGCTTTATCATATGTCTGAGAAATTAAATCAATTAATTGAATAACTTCTACACCTTCTTTTTCAAGTATTTCAATAAAGTCTTTATGTTCTTTCCTTGCTTGTTTCGGCTCTAAAAGAGCAGAAAACAAGAGTTCATCTAGTCTATCTGGAGAAATATATTCTATTTCTTTACCTGGAGTATGAACAAGTACTTTTCGTAACTTGCCAATCTCACTATATACACTTATTGATTTCAATAGCACGCTTCCTTCTTATAAATATAAGGAATTCTTTTTATTTTTAAATATCTTTCATAACTTATATCTACATTTAAATTATGCTCCTAATTTTCTAAAATTATTAAAAAATAATCTTTAGTTTTTTATTCTCAAACATTTATGAACTTTAATTTACAAAAATTAATAAAAAACCAGTTTTCTCAAATGGATGTTATTATCAGTTTTATTCACATTAAGATGAATAAAAGTAAATAATAAATCAATAAGATGAAATTTACAAGGCAGACAAAATACCTGACAATGTTAAATCTTTACAAGTAAATTCAATCTATTATCTGGTATTTCTATTTCTTCTTACCTTCATAATCATTAAAGGAAATTTAAGTTAAAATAACAAAATTATTCACCAATTATTTTTAGTCCAAAAATCTACGACACATGATAAAAGTATGAATTTTAAATTCAGAGCTATTTTTGAAATATTAATATTTGATTCTAAACAAACTCGGCCTTTTCTCTTTATG
>CAMRBO010000052.1 GCA_947040465.1 uncultured Mycoplasma sp. | reverse complement strand
TTTGCTTATATAGAATATCTCCATCCATTGATTTTCCAAATTCAAATGCTCCAATATGAAGATTTTTTTGATTTTTTTGATGAATTGATAGCCATTTGTAATCTGACGAGGCTTCAATAGTTATTAATGCTATATTTGCTTTAAATAATTTCTCTAAATCTTTTTGATTTCAATTTGATAACTTATCTAAACAAGGAACAGAAACAACTCTCACATTTTTAAAATTATCAGCGACTTCTTTTGCAAGATAAACTTCAGAACCTGATGCTGCAATGACATAATCAGGACTAGCACATTCAATTAATGAATAGGCTCCTTTTTTTATTTTTTCAATAGATCTACTAGGATCAAATGATTTTAAATTTTGCCTTGATAACATTAAGATATTTGTATCTCTTGTTGATTCAAATGCTTCTATTAGCGCTATCTTAGTTTCTATTTCATCACAAGGCCTGTGTACATTAACACCACTAATTGCTCTTAACATTGGCAATTGATCAAATGGTTGATGTGTTGGACCATCTCCACCAACTTGATATGAGTCATGAGTAAAGGCAAAAATATTTGGAACTTTCATCATGGCACCTAGTCTTATTGCACTCTTCATATAATCTGCAAACACTAAAAATGTTCCTCCTATGGTTTTTAAACCACCGTGCAAATTAACACCATTAGATATTGCTGCCATTGCGAATTCTCGGATTCCTAAAAACACAGCATTACCACCATCTAAAAATGAAGTTTTTGAAATAGATATTTGTGTTGATGAAGAAACATCAACACCAAGAGAAAAAGCATTTTTGGCTTTTTCATGTAAATTAGAAATAAGGTCTTTAATATATATTCTTGTGGCTAAATTATTATTATCAAATTTTGTTTCTTCTAAAATTTTAGAAAAATTAACACTATTATTAATTCAATCTTCTACTTCATTAAAATCAATTTTGTTTTGAACCTTATATCCTTTCAATGTAGATTCTCATTTTTGGAAATTATCAAACCCTCTTTTAGATACTGATTTCTCAAAATGATTATAAATATCATCATCCATATCTCAACCAGAAAAATTTGTTTCATAATGTTTATTAAATTTTTTTAAATCTTCTTCATTTACCATTCCATGATGACCTTGAAATGATGCTTGAGTATTTAATCCTTCAGCAATAATAGTTATCACTTCTATAAAAGATGGTTTCCCACTTTTTTGCGCCCTTAATACAGCCGTTTCAATATCTTCTGGACTATTGGATGTTCTTTGATAAAATCAATCATTAGATTCGAATCTCATTTTTAAATTTTCGACACTTACATGATTAACGGCAGAGTCTAATTGAAACTGGTTAGAATCATGTAAAACAATTAATTTATCTAAACCTAGCTTGCCTGCAATTGCACTGGATTCATAGCTGATTCCTTCTTGCAAGTCTCCATCACCAACAACAACATATGTATAGTGATTGAATGTTTCTGGGAAATTTTTTTGAGTTTTTTGCTCAAGAAATTTTTGAGCAATAGCCATTCCGACAGCCATTCCGAAACCTTGTCCCAATGGACCTGTTGAAGCATCAATAAAATTATCAATTTCATATTCAAATTCAGGATGACCAGGTGTCTTTGAATCCTCTGTTTTAAATTTGATTAGATCATTTTTAGTAAGCAATCCTGCAAAATGCAAAATTGGATACACAGACATTGATCCATGTCCTCCACTGAGTATAAATCTATCTCTATTTATTCATTTTCCATCGTTTTTATTTATACTAATAAATTTTGTAAAAAGAGTATAAGTAATTGGTGCAGCAGACATTGTCATTCCGACATGTCCTCCATTAGCTTCTTGGATAGATTTTAATCCAAAATATCTAATAGCATTTATATATTTTAATTCCTTATTTTTCAACATTTATTCTCCTATTTTTATTTTTTAATTATATTCTTTTTCTAACATTAAATATGTTTAAAATTATTTTCAAATTTTCAAACTATATTTTCTGGAATAACATATTTGTGTGGTTCCTCTGCATGTCCATGTGAATGAATGGAAAATAATATTAATCCAAAAACTATACCCAGCATCAAAAGAGTTATTGTAATATACCACGTTTTTGCATCCATTTTATTGTGTAAAAATTCTGGGAAAAATTCAACGAGAGCACTAAATAAGATTAATGATCCCACACACACTTTCAAAAACGAAATGAGGATAACATTGCTACTAATAGATTGAGAAGCATATGCACCTATAAAAATGAACGGCACCAAAAGTAATGTTCCTAAAAATGAATTACGAGCGGCAGTTCATTTTTTAACTCCCATTTCCATTTGACGATAATAGAGAATTAATTCTTCAGGAATAATATGTAAAATGAATGTTATTAAGAAAACAATATCTACAGCACTCACCGTTCCTTGATGTTGAATGTTAGCAATTAGAAAACCTATAATTAATCCTCCAGGGATTCGATGTGATAACAACAATATTAAAGCTAACATTTTAGATTTTGGATCAACATCGTTGATGTTATATATTAAATGAGAGTGATTATGTTCAGATTCTAACCCTGAGTCATGTTTTTTAGATATTTTTTTTGCAATTAAAAACTTAATCAATATTGAAAATCCTAAGACCAAAAATGCTCCACCTCCAATAATACCAATGTTAATTCCTCAAATGGCCCCTTGTGAAAAGTGATTATTTTCAAGATAAACCGTTAATTCTTCTTTTGCCTCTGCATAAAATCCAAATATCGCCAATATTATAAAAAAACCAGATGAAAAAGCATATAAATACATTGTCGTTTTTTTACTAATGGTTGGTTTAATAATAGGTAATAATAACCCATATAACCAAGGAATAGCAATTACAATAGACGAAACTATCAAAATTATATAAATTAAATCCATAAATTTTTATTGGTAAATCAATAAAACTTTCTACATATGATATTACTATTATATCTAAATATAATTTATTTATTATGATTTATTGTTAGATTATTTGTGTTTATGTTGTAAAATTAAATAACAATTAATAAAAAGGGGGTGTTTAATGGCAAAAGAATTAACAAATGATAAAATAACATTAGCTGGAGTTTTGGCTTCATTTATATTAGGATTAGGATTAGGTGGAATAGTATATTTATTAACTAAAACTTTAAATCTTAAAAGTAATTTATGATATATATTATTTATGTTCCTTCCTCCTTTTATTGGTTTCATAATTTATTGAAGATCAAAAGCAAAAGAAGTATAGAAATATATTCATTTCAAAAATAAAACACCCTTATGAAATTCAGGGTGTTTTTTATTAATCAAATTATTTTAAGAACTATCAATTATTTTTCTATTGTCATTATTAAATCTCCAGCTTTGACTTTATCGCCATAATTTACCACCAAATTTATTGATTTTGATATGTCCAAATCAGGAAATATAATTGGTGTCATATTGGATTTTGATTTTGCCAATTCTTGTAAATTTATATTTGCAATATAAGATGTTTTATCTACATTCCCAATTTTTCCTTTTACTCTGAAAATATCTTTACTTCTTTTTGCACTATCTATTCCGATATGTATCAATATTTGGGTTCCATCTTTACTTTCGAAACTATAAGCGTGATGAGTATGGAATATGTCAACTAAATTACCATCAATTAGAGAAAACATCTTTGGTGATTCTGGAATAATAGCAATTCCTTGTCCAATCAATCCTTGACTAAACATTTCATCCGGTACATCTGATAATAAGCAAATTTTACCATCGAAAGGAGCATATACATTAAAATTTTCAAATTTTGGCCTTACAATATTCAATACTTTTGTATTGATATCATTTTGTATATCTCCACTATTAATATAATCATTTATTTGATCAGATAAAATGATTGCTTCACCTCCAAATATTATTTGTAATGAATTATTATTAATCACCATACCCTTTGAACCCAATATTACAAACGATTCCTTCGTAATATTGCTTGTATCTTTTACACTTACTCTTAATCTTGTTGCACAAGCAGAAACGTCCTTTAAATTATTTTTTCCACCCAAATTTTCTATTATTTTCATTACTCTATCATTTGTATTTTTGTTACCTGATTTCATTTTTTGATAATCTTTTTTTGAAATTAACTTCATTACATTATCGCCACGTCCAGGTGTTTGAATATTAAATTTTTTAATTAATGCAAGGAATATAACAAAGGCGAACAATCCTTCGGCAGCAGCTAAAATAAATGCAAAATAGAACTTTGTACCCTTTAAAACTGGTAGAGCACCGTAAATCATTAAATCTATAAAACCTCTTGCAAACCCTACTCCAACATGAGCGCCACTTAATTCCATGAACATATATGAAAATCCTGATAAAGGAACATAAATCAAATAAAAAGATCGGAAGAGCGTCGTGTAGGGAAAGAGTGTGTCAGTACGTGTA
>CAMRBO010000051.1 GCA_947040465.1 uncultured Mycoplasma sp. | reverse complement strand
TATAACAAACGCAGTAACAATATTTTTTTCCAATTTTATTAATGTATTTCCTGCAGGTCTTAAACCAAATATAGGAATCGAATTTTCGCTAAATTTAATTGTACAACTATTATTAGTCGTTATTAAAATGTCTTCCATACCATTTGATAACTTAATGCCAACTAATTCATCTTGTGGTTTTTTAAAACCGATTGCTTTAATTGGTTTTGAAATTCTTGAGACATCAAAATCTTTTAAAAGGACTTTTTTTCCAATACCTTGTTTGGTAACAAATACAAGATATCCTTTTGTTTCAAAGTTTTCAACATCAATAAATCCGATAATTTTTTCGTCAGTTTCAAAAGAAGCGAAATCAGAAATATATTGCCCCGCATCTTTTCATTTGCCCTCAATTATTTTGTGAATTGGAACAATAATATAGTTACCTCTATTTGAAAAAACCAATAATTTGTTGATCGTATTAGATTGGTGTAAGTAGAGTAGGTAATCGTTATCTTTTATACCGAATGTTTGTAATTCGTTTGATTCATAAACTCTTGATGAAAACCTTTTAAGATAACCATCTTTTGATAAAGAAACATATGTTGGTTCAGGTTTGATAAATTCTTCTTTATTCAATGAAATTTCCAATTCGTTTTCGTTAATTAATGTTCGTCTAGGAATACCAAAATCTTTCTTTATTTGTTTTAAAATACTTATTAAATATGAATCAAATTCTTTTTCATTTTCAAGAACTGTTTTACAAAAAAGTATTTTTTCACTAAGGTCTTCTTTATCTTTCAAATATATGCTTACATCCGTTTTATTTAAACGATACAATCTTAATTCAGCAATTGCAATTGCTTGAATTTCTGTAAAATTTAATTTATTAATAAGGTTTAAAACAACACCTTTTTTTGAATCCGACGAATCTCTTATGACTTTAATTACTTCATCAGGAATTTCACTAACTCTTATTAAACCATCAACTATTTCTAATCTTTTTATATACTTTTCATGATCAAATTTAACAGCTTTTCTCTTGATGTCTTTAATGTGCGAAATATAAGCTTCTAACATTTTTTTAATACCCAGAACTTTTGGAGCATTTTCTTTAATTGAAATCATGTTATAAGAATAATAAACTTTGATATCTGTTTTTTGTAATAAGTAATTCATTATCATTTCAGCATTTACATCTTTTTCTAAAAAAATTGCTATTGATATTCCGTTACGATCTGTTTCATCTCTAACTTCTTTAATTCCAGATATTTTTCCTGAAAATCTTAACTCATCAATTTGTCTAACCAATTTTGATTTAACAACTCCATAAGGAATTTCGGTAATGTTAATTCAGGTTTCTTTCTTATCATTTATTATTTCGTACTTAGAGCAAATTGTAATTCTACCTTGTCCTCTTTCGAAAGATTGTTCTATCCCTTTAATGCCATATACAATTCCTCCAGTTGGGAAATCAGGACCTTTAATATGCTTTAATAATGAATTTAAAGTAATTTCAGGATTTCTAATCATTGATATTGCACCCTCTAAAATTTCTAGTAAATTATGAGGTGGTATTTCTGTTGCAAAACCAGAAGCGATTCCTCTTGCTCCATTAACTAATAAATTTGGCAAATATGAAGGAAGCACTACTGGTTCTTTTTCGGTGTCATCAAAATTTGGTGCATATGGAACGGTATTTTTGTCTAATTCATCTAACATTAAATTAGTTATTTTTTCTAATTTAGTTTCAGTATATCTCATTGCGGCTGCCGGGTCATCATCAATTGAACCTTTATTACCATGCATCTCTACTAATGGCATATTCATTTTTCAATCTTGTCCCATTCTAACTAGTGCTTCATAAATAGAACTATCACCATGTGGGTGATATTTACCTATTACATCTCCAACAATACGAGCAGATTTTTTGAAACTTTTGTGGTGTTGTAACCCTAATTCGGCCATAGAAAAAAGAATTCTTCTTTGAACCGGTTTTAATCCATCTCTAATATCAGGAAGTGCTCTTTGTTGAATAATATATTTTGAATAACGAGCAAAGCGATCAGACATAATATAGTCTAATGATTGGTGTTCAAGTTTTTCATTGCTTATGAAATCATTTTTCTTTTCTTTTGCCATTTCTAATCCTCTTTCATCTTTCTATATTTCAAAATCATCTTCCATAGTGAATTTAACATTTTTGTTAATTCATTCTTTTCTTGGTTCCACATTATCTCCCATCAATATTGAAACTCTTCGTTCAATAATTGCTGCATCATCAAGGGTAACTTTTATTAATGTTCTTGTTTCCGGATCCATAGTTGTTTCTCAAAGTTGCTCTGAATTCATTTCCCCAAGACCCTTATATCTTTGGATTTCAACACCCTTATTAATTTTCAAAAATGCTTTTAACTCTTCTTCATTTCACAAGTATTCTTCAACAACTTTTCTATCTTTAGTATATTTCAATTTAAATAATGGTGGTTGAGCTATATAAATCATTCCTGCTGCAATAAGTGGTCTCATATATCTAAAAAAGAATGTTAGTAGCAATATTTGAATATGGGCACCATCAGTATCAGCATCAGTCATGATAATAATTTTGTGATATTTTGCTTTTGTAACATCAAAATCTGAACCAATACCGGCATTAACAGTATTGATAATGGTTCCTATTTCCTCATTTTTAAGAATATCTAATAACTTAGCTTTTTCGGTATTAATAATTTTACCTCGTAGTGGAAGAATGGCCTGATATTTTCTATTTCTACCAAGTTTAGCACTACCTCCAGCTGAATCACCTTCAACTAAAAACAACTCTCTTTCTGAAGGTATTTTACTTTGAGCTGGTGTCAATTTTCCTGAAAGCATTTTAACTTCATTTAATTTATCTTTTGTTTTTCTTGAATCCGCTCTTGCTTTTCTAGCAGCATCTCTAGCATCTTTAGATTGTTTAGATTTCATAAGTATTTTTTCAGCAATTTTTTTATTTTCATTTAACCAAAAATACAAATCTTTTTGAACAACTTCATCAACAAGTTTTTTTATTTCAGGTGTTGATAATTTATCTTTTGTTTGACCAGAAAATTCTAAAAACGTTTCTGATATTTTTACTGAAATAATTGCGGTTAAACCTTCGCGGACATCAGCCCCTTCAAAATTAGGTTCTCTTGATTTTATATAACCTTTTTCACGTCCAAAATCATTTATTACTTTTGTTAACATATTTTTGAAAGCTGACTCATGTGTTCCACCTTCTTTTGTCTTAACGTTATTAACAAAAGAAATTATTGTTTCAGAATAACTATCGGTATATTGCATTCCAATTTCAACTTCCATTTCTGCATTCTTTTCTTTGATAAAAATTACTCCAGAAATTTTTGTTTTATTAGAATTAACAAATTCAACAAATGACTTAATTCCTTCATCATATTTAAATTCATCACTATTTTTAGTTATTTCATCTTTAATTATTATTTTTATTCCTGACAACAAAAAAGAAGATTCCCTTAATCTTTCAGAAATAACTTCAAATGAAAGTTGAGCATGTTTAAATATTTTGTAATCAGGTAAAAATTGAATTTTTGTTCCTTTTTTTACTGTTGGTCCCACTTCATGAGTTCTTTCTACTATTGTGTCTCCGTTTTCAAAAGACGTCACATATTCAATTTTGTTTCTATAAACTGTTGCAATTAATTTTGATGAAAGAGCATTAACTACAGAAGAACCAACTCCATGCAATCCACCTGATGTTTTATAAGTGTCAGTATTAAACTTTCCACCTGAATGAAGTTCTGTGAAAACTAATTCTACTCCTGTTTTCCCATCTTTTCGTCTGTCAACAGGAATTCCTCGTCCATTATCTTCAACTACTACTGATAAATCTTTTTTAAGTGTCAACTTTATTTCAGTGGCGAAACCAGCCAATGCTTCATCAACAGAATTATCAAAAATTTCCCAAACTAAATGATGAAGACCATTAACATCAGTAGAACCAATGTACATTCCAGGTCTTTTTCTTACAGCTTCAAGACCCTTTAGTGTTATTATTTTATCAGAATTATAATTAGACATATTGAATTATTATATATAAATAAATAAGTATTATCAATATTAAAAATAAATTTTTGATGTATTATTCGTTGTTAATCATTAAAAATTATATATTGGAAGACAAATTAAAAAATAAAAAAACCAAAACAGGTTTAGTGAAGAAAAAAATTAAGGTTTTATGTTAGTGATTATTCTTGTTTGGGTTAATAACAATGACTATTAAAATTATTCAATTTATTTTAATTATTATTTGAAAGTTCTTTCATAATTAGACAGATTAATAAATATTCATATTATTAATCTGATAGAAATTATTTTAAAAGTTTGGATTACATCAGATTTGGTTGATGAGACAAATTATAAAATTAATACTTATTATTGTGATGAAGTTATTGATGATATTGAACAGAATCATTTTTAAATAATTATATAGATATTAATATATTTGTGTCGTTAAAAGAAAGAATAAAGATGTTGGGCGTTTCTTGTTTCAATTTAAGATAATTATAAAGACAAATTCCTTTAATGAATGCTGTAAAAAAGACATGAGTTTATTTAATTATGTAATTTTAAATAATTTTTTAATATCATGTTGGTAGTTCTTATGGGTTTAATGTCATTGTGGTCAGTGGAAATAATTCATGGTATAATTGTGAAAATGATTTAAAAATAATGGAGGAAAATTAATATGGAAGAAAATATAGAGAAAAATATGGAAGAAAATATAGAGAAAAATATGG
>CAMRBO010000050.1 GCA_947040465.1 uncultured Mycoplasma sp. | reverse complement strand
ATTTCTTCATTACCTAAAAAAAACATCACTTAAAGGGAGTGACTTTAAAATAATATGATTAATGAAAAAAAATAAAGGTATTAAATATTATAAAATGTCTATTGAATTTTCATAAATCTTAATGAATTATTATTGTTTTAATTTGGTAGGCATAGAAATCTTTTGATCCAACAATACCTCACTACCACCAAAAGCATTATCTCCGATTGATGTGACGGTTTCGGGAATTGACAAAGAACTAAATTGCTTTCCTGAAAAGGCGTTGCTGCCTATTTTTGAAATTATTATCCCTTCATATTTTGAGGGGATAACCAAATCATCAATAATGAAGTTTGGATCTTTAAACCCTTTTAACTCACCATCAGGTGTTACTATAAATTCTATTTTTTGTTCTTGTTTCATACTTGACTCTCTTTCATAAAATATTTCTAAATAAAGATTATAAATCTGCCTCTAATTCAAAAATGATATCTCTTATTTCGGTGGCTCTTTCAAAATCTAGTTCTTTCGCAACTGCTTTCATTTCTTTCCTTAGACTCTCAATAACTTTAATTATCTCTTTTTTCTTTGTTTTATTTTGAGTTTTATTTAAAACATAATCAATAGCATTTTGTAAGTCGTGACCTTGAATTGGTTCAGGTATTGGTTTAACTATTGTTGTGGGAGTAATGTTGTGTTTTTTATTATATTTTTCTTGAATAGTTCTTTTAAGTTGGTTATCATCGATTGTTTCTTGCATACTTTTACTTATTTCATTAGCATAAAATACAACATGACCATTCACATTTCTAGCTGCTCTACCAGTTATTTGTATAAGACTTCTTTTCGACCTAAAAAAAGATTCTTTATCTGCGTCTAAAACCATTATCAACGAAACTTCAGGAATATCTATTCCTTCTCTTAATAAATTAATTCCCACCACGACATCATAAACGCCTTTTCGTAATTTACGTAAAATTTCGTTACGTTCCAATGTTTTGTAATCAGAATGTAAATAAGCTATTTTAACACCCAATGATTGAAAGTGTTTAGTTAATTCTTCACTAGTTCTTTTTGTGGTAGTTAAAATAAAAGATCTTTCATTTTTTTTAATTTGTTTTTGGATTCTATCATATATATCTTCAATTTGATTATCTGATGGAAAAATCTCAATAGTAGGATCTAACAAACCAGTAGGCCTAATTATTTGAGATATTATTTCTCCTTCAACTAAATCAATTTCATAATCTCCAGGTGTTGCTGAAACAAATATTTTTTGAAATTTATATTTTTCGAATTCCTCAAATTTTAAAGGTCTATTATCTAAAGCAGAAGGAAGTCTAAAACCATAATCAACTAAATTATTTTTTCTCGCTCTATCTCCATTGTACATCCCATTTAATTGAGGAATCATCATGTGAGATTCATCGATAATTACCAAAGCATCTTTTGGTAAATAATCTAATATTGTAAATGGTTTTTCATTTTCTGCCCTTCCATCAATATGTCTTGCATAATTTTCAATTCCTGAACAATATCCAAACTCTTTTAGTGAATCAACATCATTTTTAGTTCGATCATTTAATCTTTGATACTCTAATAATTTTCCATTACTCTTAAAATATTCTAATCGTCCAGATAACTCATGTTCAATCAAATTAATAGCACGATTAATTGTTTGATCTTGCACTGAATATACTGCAGCCGGAAAAATTACTAAAGAATTATAAAATTTCTTAACTTTTTTAGTTAACGGATCAATGCGAGCTATTTTTTCAATATCATCTCCAAAAAACTCCACTCTTATTAAATATTCATTAGTTCAACCAGGCGCTATTTCAACAACATCTCCCTTAACACCAAAACAACCTGAAACCAATTCTATATTGTTTCTCTTATATTGTCTTTTAATAAGGTTAATAAAAAAATCATTTCTCTTGACAACCATACCTACTTCAATATTATAAAATGTTGATTTATATTCCTGAGGATTAATTGAACCATATATAGCTGCCACAGAAGCAACAACTATTGAATCTTTTCTCATAGTTAAGGCGTTTAAAGATGCCATCCTCATGGCTTCTAAGTCTTGGTTTGTTTTAGATGTTTTATCAACATAAACATCTTTTTGAGGCAAATAAGCTTCTGGTCTATAATAGTCAAAATACGAAACAAAATATTCTACTCTGTTCTCAGGAAAAAACCCTTTTAATTCACTATATAATTGTGAAGCTAATGTTTTATTGTGTGATAAAACAATAACAGGTTTATTTACGTTCGCAATTACATTTGCGATGGTAAATGTTTTTCCAGAACCTGTTACACCCAAAAGAACTTGGTTTTTTTTATTTTTAATAACTCCATCAGTAAGTTGACTGATAGCTTCTAATTGATCTCCCGCAGGATTATAGTCTGATTTTAATTTATATTCCATTTTATTTTAATTTAATTCCTATTTTTTTCATTTCATTTCTTGTTTTTTGTGATCAAAAAGAATATTGAATTTCTCCAATGTGATATTTTTCTAAAATAAATAAAACCAGTCTTGATTGACCTATTCCTCCACCAATTGTAAAAGGTAAACTTTCGTTTTTAATATCTTTGTGGTAATTAAAATCTATCGCATTATCTTTATTAGTAATTTTCATTTGATTAGTCAAAGATTCTGAATCCACCCTAATACCCATAGAACTTAATTCCATTGCATTGTTATGAATAGGATTAAATAATATTAAATCTCCATTAAGGTCTCAATCATCATAATCCGCCGCTCTATCATCATGAGGTTTATTATGACTTAGTTTATGACCTATACCAATTAAAAAAAACGCCTTTGTCTTTCTTGCAAATTCATTTTCTCTTTCTTTGGAACTTAATTTGGGGTACATCATATAAAGTTCTTCTGTTGAAATGAAAGTTATGTTTTCAGGAATCTTCATTGTTAAGTGTGAATATTTTTTTTGTGTATCTATTAAAGTTTTTTTGATTGTTTCATAAATAGAATTCACCACTTCCTTTAAATAGTTTATATTTCTTTCGTTTTTAGAAATTTTTTTTTCTCAATCAAATTGCTCAACATATAAAGAGTGATATGGAGAAAGATTTTCTTCACTTGTTCTTATTGCTTTCATATCTGTTCAAAAACCTTGATTTATAGGAATGTCTAGATTCTTAATTTCCTGTCTTTTTCACTTAGCAAGTGATTGCACAACTTCAAATTCATTTTCTTTATATTTGAAAGTTACAGGTTGTCCATCATTATTTAAGTGATCATTTAACCCTGTTTTTTTATCTAAAAATAAAGGAGAAGAAATCTTAATTAAATTTAGATTAACTCCAAGAATTTTAGCAAAATTCTCTTTAACAAATAATATTGCTTCTTCTAATTCTATTCCATTCATCTTATCTTTATACATTTGTATCCTTATTCCTCCAATATTGCTTGTGGACTATCTTCAACTAATTCTTTTGCTTGAGAAAGTTCTATGCTAAAAAATGACGTAACTCCTCTTTTTTGCATTGTGGCACCAAATAAATTATCCACCCTTGACATTGTTCCGTGTCTATGAGTGATAACAATAAATTGTGTTTCGGCTTTTAGAGATTGCAAAAATTCAGCATACCTTACAACATTAGATTCATCTAGAGCAGCTTCAACTTCATCTAAAATACATAGCGGTAATGGTTTTGCTTTGATGATGGCGAACAACAACGAAATTGCTATAAGAGCTTTTTCTCCTCCTGAGAATAATTTAAGATTTTTAACACTTTTTCCTGGAGGTTGAGCTTGAATGTCAACTCCCGACTCTAAAACATCATGTGGATTGACAAGAAATATTCTTGCTTCTCCTCCACCAAACATTTTTTGGAATACAACATTAAATTCTATATTTACTAATTCTAGTGTTTTATTTATTCTAGAAATAATAATTTTATCCATTTCTGAAATCGCTTGTAAAATAATGCTTTTGGCCTCTGATAGTTCTTGTTGACTTCCATATATTTCATCATGACGCTCTTTAACTTCTAAATAAAGATTAATAGCTTCAATATTTACAGTTCCTAATTCATCTATTTCTGTCTTTAGTGTTGAAACTATTTTTCTGGCTTCATTTAATTCTAATGACAAAATAAAGTTTTCTCTTGCTGATTCAAACGTTAAATGATAATGTTCACTCAATCTTTTTGTAGCTTCTTGAACATAAAAATCTGCTTTTGTTTTTTCTGTCATTTTTTCACTTGAATTTGAAATAATTAATCTTAATGATTTTTCTAATTCTTGCTTAGAAATTGTTGCTCTAGTTATTGTTAGGTCAACTAATTCTAATTTTTCACGTTTGGATCTTAAAGTTGCTTGAACAATTCCTTTGTTTGACTTAAGTTCATTTAATGAACTATCAACACTATTCAAAGAATCTACATCAAATGTTTTTTTGCTTTGCATTTCAAAATCAAGTTTTAAATCTAAAAATTGTTGTTTAACATTTTCATGCTTTTCGTTATTTTTAACAATTTCAATAGTTAATTCATTTATTAAGCTTTGTCTTTCTTCTTTGATATTTTCTAATTTTGTTATTTCCACATTCGCAACATCAATTCCATTTGTAAGACCAGGAATAATTTCTTTTAATTGTCTAATTTGATCTTCAATACCTAAAAGATTTGAAGTATTAATTTTTGTTCCACCAGTTATGATTCCTCCAACTCTAATTAAGTCTCCATCAAGTGAAGCAATCAAATATTTTTTATCAACTAAATGAGATATTTTATTAGCTGATTGAACATCTTCAACAATAA
>CAMRBO010000049.1 GCA_947040465.1 uncultured Mycoplasma sp. | reverse complement strand
GGCTTTATCAGGACTAACAATGGCAGAATATTTTAGAGATGTTTTGAATCAAGACGTTCTATTGTTTATTGATAATATTTTCCGATTTACTCAAGCAGGATCAGAAGTTTCCGCTTTATTGGGTAGAATGCCTTCTGCTGTTGGATATCAACCAACACTTGCGACCGAAATGGGTCAATTACAAGAGAGAATAACTTCGACTAAAAAAGGTTCAATAACTTCTGTTCAAGCAGTTTATGTTCCTGCAGATGATTTAACAGATCCTGCACCAGCTACCACTTTCAATCACCTTGATGCCAAAACAGTATTAGATCGTAATATAGCTTCATTAGGTATTTATCCTGCTGTTGATCCACTAGGTTCAACTTCGAGGCTTTTAGATCCATTAATTATTGGGGATGAACATTATCATATTGCAAGATCGGTGCAAGAAGTGTTGCAAAGGTTTAAAGAATTACAAGATATTATTGCTATTTTAGGAATGGATGAATTATCTGATGAAGATAAATTGATTGTTCATAGAGCAAGAAGGATTAGAAATTTCCTTTCACAACCATTTGATGTTGCCGAAAAATTTTCGGGAATTCCAGGAAAGTTTGTAAAATTATCTGACAACATTAGAAGTTTTAAAGAAATATTGGATGGGAAACATGATGATTTGCCTGAAGATGCTTTTTTATATGTGGGAGCTATCGAAGAAGCTATTGAAAAAGCTGCAAAAAAGAAATAAGAGAGGTGTTTTATGGCCAGTACTACAACACATTTAAAAATATCAACTCCTCAAGGAATATTTTTTGATGGAGAGGTTGATATAGTAACGTTAAAAACATCAAACGGATATATCGGTATTCAAAAAAACAGATTACCTTTCATTAGTAATGTTGAAATTTCAATAATGTATATAAATTCAAAATTATCAAATAATGAAAAAATCTGCGCTATTGGTGGAGGTCTTGTTTATGTCGAAAGAGAATATATAGATATTTTTACTGATGATATATATTACAAGGAAGATCTTGATGAGTTGCTTATTAGAAAAATGATAACGCAAACAGAGAAAAAGCTTGAATCAAAAATATCATCTGCTGAAATAATAAAGAATGAACTTTTACTTAAAAAAGCACTTAATAAAATTACTACAATTAATCTTAAGTAAATTTTAAATCATATAGTTTATTGTAAGCTTGTTTACCTTTTCTTATATCTACTTTTCTCAAGTAATATTTTGGTTTATTTAAAAACTCCTGCAAACTAATAACTTCCATATAATTTTTACTATCAGAACCACTCGCTTTTATGTTATCAATATTATTAATGTTATCAACAATAATTGGGAATGACAATGAATGTAAATTTTTTAAATATTCATAATAAAAATCATCTGTATAAGTGATTATTACAGAATTGTGCATTTTAATTTTATTTCAAATTAATGACTTTTTTAATTCCTCATAATTTCAACCAAATTCTCCATTTTTATTTTTATCTAATAAAAATGAATTCTTTAATAAAAAATCACTTGATAATACAAGAATGGTAGCACCACAATTAGATAGTTTATCTAAAATCAAATCTTTTTGAGCGGGAGTCGGAAATAAACTCTTTTCATTATTGTCGAAAAAATCAAAAGTTCTCTTTATCTTGCGAAGTCCTTGAGTTAATAATTCAACACCTTTTTTACCTTCATCTGTATTTGAAGATGAAATGAATATTTTATCTGTAATCATATTTTATTCCTTTTAAAATTTAATAATATTTAATTATAACAAACATTATACAACAAAAATATTGTATAAAATTAAATAGTTTTATTATATAATTTATTTTAAATAATGTTAAAGGAGCTCTTATGAAAAAAAATCTTTTTTCTTTGGGATTAATTCCTTTTTTTGTGTTTCCAATTATTATAACATCATCCTGTTCAAACACAACAAAAGAAGTAGGGCTTGAGTCACAGTATGATTTATTTACAAATGACTTGGTTATACAACAAAACGTTGAAAAGAATTTGGCTCTTTCGATTGATAATAACCTTATTGGAAACATTTACTCTATTCCAACCAATTTACAACCTGGAATAAATTATTCATTTGGTTTTAAAGTAGATAAAAATGAATTAGAGTTATCAGTAAAACTTTATTCTAATGATGGAACAATTATTCTTCATAATGATCAAAAAAATGGTAAGATAATTGGTACAATCACAGGTTTTCATGATATATCTCCAGACCAGCAATCAATAATTGATTCTAAATTTAAGGAATTTCAAGATCTTCTACTTCCTGTCACCAAAAAAATGTTGCCATCATCCATAGACTTGGAATATCTTGGTTTAGAAAAATTTCCTGCAATTACTAACACAACAAATTCTTTTTCTCTCATCGCGGATGATGATAAAGGAAACTTAAGTGTATCTCTTTCCATATTTTCTAAAACAGGCTATCCCTTAAAGCCTGTTTCAGGATTGCGTGTAACAAAAGTTGTGAAATGCATGACATTGTTGGAATTGAATTCTCATATTGATTCACTTTATATTGGTTTGAGTATTAAACCAATTTTTCCACTAATATCTGCACCAATTTTTGCTTCTAGTGTAATAAACGAAACTAAACTACAAAAAGTTTTTCTTGAAAATGGTGTTCCATATCCGGAAGCTCCTGCTCTATATACTTTAACTCCTGTTATAGAGTCGAATGATTCAAGAGCCGAAGTGAATATAACCTTTAATCTTACAAATAAACAAGGTATTTTAATGGTTCCTAGTGAAACGTCAAATAAATGTCGCATTACAAATTTTAAGTCATCTCCTGATGGATTATTAAAAGCAACGAATGAAGCTTATAATCATTTTAGAAATTCTATCCCTGCTGATCCCATTGGTGACATATATCCTCCAACGGGTGTGCTGCCTTCAATTGAATTTGGTGTTTTTACTTCTTCTAATTATACATTTCAATGTGTCTTGTCTCCACCTACAGAATTGAAGATTTATACAAATGGTTATGTAAAGTATGGAATGACATTAAAAGTAAGTATTGGCGGCGAACTCTTTGATATCAATCCTTCCATTTCTACATCTATTAACCCAGATTCTCCATCTTATTCAACCACAATAGAAGATTTGTCATTTTATTGAACTGGATTTTTGACAGAATATCAATATAATGCAAATGATAAATATCAAGAATTGAACGATTTACCTAAACATGAATTAACGTATGAAACCGAAGTAGATATAAGTGATGATATTAATTTTGAGGAATTATGATTATCACTATTTAAAAAAGGACCAAAAGAAGAAATTATAGATCCTTTTGGAATTAGATGAAATAATGGTTTAAAAACAAATTATGTTTTTTCTAAAAATGACGGAACAAATTATGATGTGCATTCTTCGATAGAGGGTCTTTATATTTATAAAACAGTGAAGATGAAAGTTTCGATTCATTCCCTTTTTACTAATTATGAGTATCCCTCTAAAGAAAACTTAAATTTAGAATTCAAATTTTCTGTTAAAGGTAAAATAAAATAACAAAATAATTATTTTTTACTTGTAATTGTTATTTCGTTTAAAACAGTACCCAAGATTGTACCTGATGCGAAACCAATAAATAAACAAAGAAAAAAAATTGTTGGTCTATTAAGTTTCTTTTTCTTTTTATTTTGCATAAATTATATTCCTTAAGGTGTTATTGGTTTTATAAATTTACTAATTGGTATTTCAACAGTCTTTGGCAAAGTTGTGTTTCCTGATATCATTTCAATCTCAAAAATTATCATCGTTTCTTCTGGATTAATTTTTGTATTCACAAAATTAATTTTAAAAATAGGAGGTTTACTTCAATTATAATAATCAGGTAATGTACCTTCTGTATTAACAATCACTTCTTTATTGAAATAATACTCACCATTTCCTTTGGTGATAGAAAAAAGAAAGTCATCTATTTTTGTATTTTCATTCAGGGTTTTCTTTGGATTTATAATAAATTTTGTTCCAAAATTGTCAGGAGTTATAGAAGGGCTATAAAGATCGATAAAAGCAGTATTGAATTCTGTTTCATCCTTAAATTCATTAATGGTAGTAAATGTTTTATAAAATAAAGATTGATCTATATACGGAGTCCCTATTGCAATAGGGACCTTAACACTCAATTCTCCGTTTTTATCAGAAATTTGACTAGTAATTGGGTTATGGATAAATTCGTCTCCCACATTTTCTACTAATGTCAATTTAACATTTTTAGGGTCTTTTTTTGCAACAATATTAGCTGTCAATTCTTTGCTGTCAATCCCTTCAAATTCACCACCTAATGTAATTGTTTCATATTTAATTTCTGCGCTAGTTTCCTCTAATTTTTCAATTAATTTTTCTTGATCTGTGATAGCGAAAGGAATATCAGTTACTTGAGAAGTCCCCTTAACTATAAAAAAATCTTCATATTCACTTGGAGTGCCAACACCTGACTTAACAAAAATTTTAAATTTAGGAATTTCTGAATTTTCTTCATCTGGAAATGCAGAGTCGTTTGTTTTGTCATATTTTTTAAATACATATTCCACTCCAACACTATTTGCTTGAGATTTATAAGATGAAGGAACTTCAAAAGAAAAAGAATCATTCTCATACGCTTGTCTAACAGTTTCAGACACATCATTTTTCTCTTTCTTTTTATATGTAAAAGCAGCACCTAAACCAATGGTATTTTTAGGGTCTTTAATAAAATTATCAACTTTTGAAATATAATCATCAACACCTTGTTCAATTGGGAAGATCGGAAGAGCGTCGTGTAGGGAAAGAGTGTGTCAGTACGTGTAGAT
>CAMRBO010000048.1 GCA_947040465.1 uncultured Mycoplasma sp. | reverse complement strand
CTTTTTTAGAATCTAAAATATTAAACTTATGACCTTTTTTAAAAATCACTTGTCCTTCTTGATATTCTTCATTTTCTTTTCCAGCTACCAAATCTTCTGCAAGTATTTTGTCAAAAATTCTATTTTGTAAATTTAACTTACGATTAATTGTATATCTACCAGTTTTAGATAAATTATATCTACGATTGTTAAACAAAAGATTAGGAAATAAATTTGTTGTAGACTCAGCAGTAACTCTATCACCTTTTCTTATAATTTGATAAAGAGCTTCTATACATTCTTCTTGAGTTTTAAACTTATCTTTTTTTAATGTTTCCTCTAAAACTTCTGATTTTCCAAACAATTGTACAATTGTTTCTTTATTTAAACCAAAAGTTCTCAAAAATACAGAAACAGGAACAGCTTTATGCTTGTCAATTCTTATTTTAACTCCATCAATTGAATTACCTGTTACTCTATGATAAATTTCAATTCATGACCCTAATTTTGGAATGATTTCTACTTTATTAAATAAATCATCAGCTTGTTTATTTCTAACTTGACGTCCAAAATAAACTCCTGAAGAACGAATAAGTTGTGAAATTATAACTTTTTCAGATCCATTTATTATAAAAGAAGCTCCGTTAGTCATCAAAGGAACTTCACCAAAAATAACTTCTTCCTCTTTAACTTCACCAGTCTCAATTATTGTTTTTCTTAATTTACCATAAAGTTTTGCAGCATAAGTAATTCCTTTTTGCTTAGCTTCTTCAACTGTTCTAGATTCATTTTTAGGTCTTTCAATTCTCTTAGATTTTGAAATATATTCAATAACCATTTTTCCATTATTTGAACGAATTGGATATATTTCCTTGAAGCTTTCTTCAATGCCTTTTTCTAAAAATCATTCAAAAGAGTCTTTTTGCATTTGCAAAAAATCTTGTGTTTCTAATTCTACTTTGGTATTTGAATAATTTCTCCTACTGGTTATGGGACCGTATTTTTTCACTTGGTAATTTGTTGATTTACTCATAAAATATTCTCTTTTCGGTGGTGGATTTACAAATTAAGATTTTAAATACTAATAATAACATATTTAAAATATGGCAATGCATAAGTTATTTTTTAATTTTATCATATTTATTAACTAAAAAAATTATTATTTATTTTATTTCTTTAAAACTTGAATTTTTAGCAAAAATAACCTATTTTTTAGTTTTATTCTTAACTTCTAAGCGATATTCATAATCTTCTACAATATTCCTGATTTTAATTAATCAATGGTTCAACCCACTTTTTGTTTTAGAAATATTATGATTTTTGAGCAATTCTTCACTTATTTGGGAAAGTGGAAGATATGGATTTTTAATTTTGAACTTATAAAAAGTTAGTTCGTCTATTTTAAATTTATTCAATAAATTATTTTTTACTATGAAATTATAATTGTCCAAAAATAAGGCATTAGAATCAACTAACTTGGATTGATTATATATATCTAAATTACTTATTCTAGTGATTTGATTTTTATGGTCTCTACTTATGATGGCATCAAAAAACTTAAAAAATGATACTTGTGATCCGATTGCCTTTAAAAATTCTGATATTTGTTCATTTTTCTTTATATATAAAATAATATGATTATTTTTATTAATGGATGAAAAAATTAAATTATGATTATTTAATTTTTCAATCATTATTTCTGATACTTTAGAACTTTTAATTCTAAGTTCTAAGTGATAAGAGGAGGATTTTAGCGATGACACAGAACCCATGGATACAAATACACCAGCAAAAAAATGTTGAGGGTCGGATATTATTATCTTTGATAAATTAGGTCTTTCAAAGATAATAGTTTTATTTTTAATATTAAATTCTTTACCGCTCATCTTTAAGAATATAAGTATTTTTTCAAAAATTATTTCATTCTTAAAGATTATTTTAACTTTTTCTTCAGTTTCTTTGAATGAAGAAAAAATAATTCCATCTATAAAAGAGGCTGCTTGTTTTTTGTTTATTTTTTTTGAAATCAATTCATTTTTTATTTCAAACGAAAAACTTTCCATAGGTCTCCTTTCAAAAAATGCAAAAAAAAAGCAGCGATTATCTATCTTCCCTAATGGTATTGTCGACGTAAAAAGGCTTAACTACTGAGTTCGGAATGGATTCAGGTGATCCCTTTTGCTATGTTCGCTATACTCATTATATACTATATTTATTAAATATTAAAAAATAAAATAAAAAATTTTAATAATTATGTTTTTTTTAAAATTGTTATATATAATCTTTTGTTATGAACTATAAACCAATTTCTAAAATTACTATTTACTCTATTTTTATGGGTATTTGTGCTATTGTTGGAATTGTTATATTTGCTGTTGATTTTCCTAATTGAGCAAAATATGATTCTAGTTATTTACAAGATCCGACAGGACCCACAGCAAGTATTGATGATTTATTGCCGGTAAGTGTTCAAGTTTCAAGAGCTTGATCAATGGCTTCGCTAGTTATCTTCTTATTATTAACTTTTGTTACTATTTGAGAAATTAGAAAAATGGAATCTATTAGTTATAAAAAGTATTACATTGCTTCTTTAGGTGTTTTCACTTGATTAATGTTGCCATATACATTCTACTTAGGATTAAAAGATAAGTTGTATAGTGAATTCATTAAGTACAATTTACAAAACAAGGATGCTGCTTTGCAATTTTCAACAAAATCATTAATTAGTGGGTTAAAAGGAGGGGTAAGAAATAAACTTTTTTGAAATACAATTTTTGGATATTTTGTTTTTGCATCAACATTAGTTAGTTTGGTATTTTGTTTCTTGAATGCGCAAACAATTTTTGGAGCTGAAAGTCTTTTGAATCTTCAAGATGGTGATTTAATACCAGGGATCACAAAAGAAGAATATTATAATTACTTAACTACAAGTGTTATTTTCGAGACGTTATCATATTTTACCTCACTGACTAATATAGCTTCTTTCATATTTATGCTTGCTTTTGTATTATTTAGTCAAAAAATAGCCTTTCGAAATAATACAATTATGATTTCTATTGCCACTTATATCTCAATAGTTTGTTTAATTTTTTGAACATATTTATTTCCGATATCAGTAAAAAACCAAACATATGTAAAAGATTTCCAATGAGTAAAAACAACATGATTACACGCTGTAACCCCTATTTTATTTTGTATATTCTTTGTTACTTCTGTTACAACAAATAAAGAAGGTCCTAATAAAATAAAAAAAATAATGTTGCCTTACTTAATTTATCCTATTACTTATGCGTGTTATATATATCCATTGCCATTTTTTACAAGGTTTAGTGTTTATGGAACATTAACAAATTTAAATCCTGGTATGAGCACCTCTGTCGGAATTAACGTCAGTGAACCCACCGGGTTCGGCAATCCTTTAATGGCGTTCGGGATATTTGGATTATTTATTGTCTTCTTATTAATTGGATTTGGTTTTTGGTCAATCCCTTATTTAATAAATAAAAAAGAAAACAAAAAAAATATAACTATTTAAGTTATATTAAATATTATTATTTTTAGAAAGTGCATCTATTCCATATAAAGCACAATCATCCCCATAAGGATCTTCTAAAAATTCTATAACATTAAATTGTGATGGTAATGTATTGCGTTTCGCTCACTCTATAGCTTTATCTATATATCATTTATTATATCTTGCAACTGAACCACCTATAATGACCGAGTTGGGATTAATTATTGATATTACAATGGATAGAGTGCTTCCAAGAGTTTCTATTGCTTCATCAATTATTTGAGTAGCTTTGGGATCTTTTTTATATAAATCGAATACTTCTTTTGTACTTAATTTCTTACCAAAAAATTTCAAAGCTCTTTTTTCTATTCCTGAACCTGAAGAAAAATATTCACAAGCACCCTCTGAAAGATGATTTTCCTCTTTAATAAAAGAAGCTGGCATTCAAGCAATTTCTAATCCTTGAAATGAAAAACCTGTATAAATTTCATTATTATAAACAAGACCTGCACCAATTCCAGTCGAAATTGTGAAGAATTGTGTAATATCTTTTTTGCCTTTTTTATATTTTTCATGAACCGCATAAGCCATTGCATTTGCATCATTTTCAAAAATTATTTTCTCTACACTAGTATTTTCCAAAATAAAATTTTTGATATTAAAACCGACTCAATTTTTAATATTAGCACCAGAAATAACATATCCTTCATCATAATTAGCAACACCAGGCAAACACATTCCTAAAAAATGTATTTTATGTTCATTCAATAAATTTATTAAAGGTCTTAATGAAATTTCAGGATTTGACAAATCAGTTGCAAATGATTCTCTAAAAATTATTTTATCATCTTTGATAATAGCAAATCTAGAGTTCGTTCCCCCAATATCTATAGCTGCATATTTATTCATATTAATTCCTTCTTTTTTTATATATTATATAAAAAAATATAAACCAAGTAAATAGTTTATATTTGTTTTTAATTATTTTTTAATTCTAATTTCTTTTAAACGAGCCGATTTACCTTTTAAATCTCTCATATAATAAAGTTTTGCACGTCTTACTTTGTTAGAACGAACTAAGTCAATAGCAGCAATATTAGGATTGTTTATTGGGAACGTTCTTTCAACACCAATACCGTAAGAAATTTTTCTTATGGTAAAGGTTTCTTTTGAACCACTATTTTTCATAGCGATAACCAATCCTTCAAAAATTTGAATTCTTGATTTTTCACCTTCTTTAATTCTTACATGAACTTTAATGTTATCTCCAGATTTAAAAGCTGGAAAATCATTTCTGTGTTGCGAATCTTCGATTGCTTTAATTTTATTATTTATCATTTTTATTCCTTTCTAAAAGATCAGGTCTTTTATTTAAAGTGTTTTCTTTTTGTTTTTCAATTCTTCATTGATCAATATTCTTATGATTTCCACTAACCAATACTTCAGGAACGTTCATTCCTTTATATTCTCTAGGTCTAGTATATTGAGG
>CAMRBO010000047.1 GCA_947040465.1 uncultured Mycoplasma sp. | reverse complement strand
TTTTTTGTGTGCCATCATGGAGCAGAAGAGCCTTGTTTTCTTTACAGGTATCCATAAAGGTATATCTTGATAAACCTTCATTAAATGGATCAAAGGTACAGATGAAAATTACATAACTTTCTTTTAGTTCTTGATAATACGCACCTTTTTCTATGGAGTTTAGATCCATCATTCCTTGATAGTACCTTGCTCTTTTGGCTAGATTTTTATGGTTTGTAGTTTGCATTTCAATATTGAATATGCGATCTGAATCTTGTATATACACATCAAGGCGTACACTTTTTCCGTTATTTGTGATATTAATGATTTTCTGTTCTTCGATGAAAGATATTTTTGCAATTTTTATAGACAACAGATGTTCTAATAATTGACGACAAATACTTTCATCACGCATAACCTTTGTAAACAAAAAATCATTGCTTATACTTAAATCTTCCCATTTTTTACACTGATACATATGATTACCTCTCTTTTCTTTATTATACTATGATTTTTATAAAATTTCTACTATTTAATGTAGATGAAATTTTATTTTTTCAATAACTACCTATATATGGTGGTCTATTTTCTTTTTAAGTTTACTCCCTTCTATTTTAATATCTATATAAAAAAGCAGCTTGCACTCAAGTGTTATCTTGAATGCAAACTGCTTTAGTAACTTATTCTTATATTCGTCCTAAAAAAACGACTTTTATCCCCTACGGAAAACAATACTGACTTAATAGCTACAGTATAACTAAAGTTTTTGCTTTAGTCAAGAGGGTGTTAATAATAATTATCATGTTTGTGGTTGAATTCGGGTGTTATGGATTAAGCGAAGTTCAAATATCATATATATTCCATAAAAATTATGACTATACCCCATAGTGAATCATATGTTTGTTCTCTTTGATAGCTTTTTGTATTTTATTAGACAACAAAACCAAATTATTATCTGTATTAATACGATAATCTTCTAATACTATTTGTTGCAATGCGGGTAATGATACAGGAGGGATTATAGTTATGCCCCATCGAGCAAGTGAAAATTCAGGTCTTGACATACAATGAAAATATGTTTTCAATAATATCAATTTGTCCCACCAGTCAGTAATATAAAGGTCGTCATCAATGGCTATACAATCATATCTTTGATGTTCATAAAACTTCGAATAATCTTTCTCAAAGTCAATCTGTTCAATAATTCCAAATTCCGCTTTAATCATACAAAACACTCCTCATAAAGAATAATTTAATCGATAATAGCCTTGAATATTTCCCTAAAACATATGGTAATTTAGTAGATAACCATATCACAAACAAGAGGTACGAAATATTATCAGCAATTCATATTGGATGTGCTAAAGGAAGTTTTACATCTACACTAATTGTTCAATTCCACAGTATTGCTAAATATGTCTTGCCCAAATAGTTCCTATCCTTGAAGTTAATGCCATTTATAATGTGGAGTTCATTGATACCTTTGTTATCCATACATCTTTTAGTATAATTAAACTTCAAACATAGTTTTTATTTCTTCCCATTTGTCAAGAATAAAAGCAGGTGCTTTTGTTAAGACGGAGCTTATCCCTGTGCATAATGTTTTTAGCATAGTTTTTTTATTACTTGTAGTTGCTTCCTTAGCACCCTCAATCAACTCAATTATCTCTGTTTTCTCATCATCAGTAAACTTACTTGTGGAATTTACCATAGAAGCCAAATTAGTCAATGCGTTTAGTTGTTCATTATTTGCATAATCTATAGTCTGTGTTGCATTTCCACTACCTGTGGTAATATTTACAGCTGAATTATTACTTGCGTTTATAATCATAGGTCTTGTCCTTTCTAGAATATCTTCGTATTTTAATTTCATTTCAAAATATGAATTACCATCTTCGTTAGGCAGAATATCAAAAAATTTATCTATATAGTTTGCACTTGAAAGTTTCTGTGCAGTAATTTTTCTTTTAACAACTAAATCAGAAATGATATTGTTATTATGTTGATTTTGTTCATAGTGGTATTTTCCATTAATTATTTTATGCAGTACCTCCTCTGAAGCGTTACTTAAATACTCAAATTTCATATTATGATTCTCTTTTAACATTTCTTCTCTTTCTTTCGTTTCAAACTCAAACAGCTCAAAACTTCCTGTTAACATATAGGATACCATGTTATCCACATGAGAATATTGCACTACACCTGCATTTTCCAACTTATTCAATATACTTTTATATTTTGGGAAATTCTCTATAAAATCAACAAAAACAGTTGTACTCATTGAAAACTTTTCTTTTATCTCTTGATATACAAGGTTTTCTCGTTCAGTAAAAATCATATTACACCTCTTTCTTTTGTGTACAAAATTATAGACTACCAGTTTTATATAATTTTGTAGTAATTCCCACATATATTATTTTCCAACTTCCCAGTATTGCTAATATACCATGCCCATATATCACTGGCACAAACACTTAATGCTGAGGATAATGGGCATGCCACAGTCAACATGTCTAATAAAGATTACGCAAACAATTCAACTCTTGCACATATATACTCAATATAAGTTGAGCTATCCATGTGCATGGATTTGATTGTAGCTATATCTGAGTTTAGGATTCCTACACCATCACTAACATGATTCCAGCTACTTTGATTTAATGGTGGCGGAATAAGATAAATTGTATTATTACTCAAATCATTAACATTTTGGGTATCATAATGCAACCATTCTTTTAAACATTCAGACTTCTTTATATTGTCACAAAAAACTTTAGAATGTAAAGATTCAAGTTCTAACCACCTATACTTATCAAGTAAATTGCCTCCATTAGGTTTATGTGTGAACTTATGGCAGTTCGCTTTCTTTAAATTATTATAAAGGTCTAAATCTGTGTACTTAGCAATAATCACAATAAGATAGGGAATTGCATATAAAGAACAGTTAACCACGTCGAAATTACTAGACAAATAAAACGTTCTAAAATTCTTTAAAATAATATTTATATCCCTTATGGATATATTTTTATTGGAATTTATGATATCAATTATGTCATCATTAAACCTTGTGTTAATTTTTGCATTTTTGCCTAGAGGATATTCTTCCAATAACCACTCAATATATGTATCTTTGGTTGGGGCAGGTAGAGTTATTGTGTGATTTAGAAATTTATTTATGTATCCCTCACTATTCATGTTTTGACCATATATAGTAGCCACTGAATGCCTTAACTGCTCTATATCTACTGATAATAAAAATGATACATTTTGAATTTTAAATAAATGCTTTATAATTTCTAAAGTTTCAATCGCAAAATTTGGTTTGCAACGATCTAGTTCATCTATTATAATTAGCAGTTTTTTGTCTTGAAGAACATCTGAAATAGCGTCTTGAAACGATGAAAACAACGCCCTTTTTTCTTTAATATGATTAAATTGTGGGAAAGTATCCAAGTTGATGCCTTTAGCAATATCAGTTATATTATCCATTAATTGCATACTTTCTTCACCTAACTTATTGGTTAGATAATTTTTTGCACCTAAACACATTAATTTATAAGTTGTTTTGAGTAATTCTTTCGTTCTACATTCTTCTTGTGACTTGCTAAACAACTCGTTTTTCATTAAATCATAAAGTAAAGGATCTAATGCATTTTCATGATAATCATTTTCCCAAGCATTATAGTTAATAACATAGATTTCTTTATTAAATTCTGCATTTATCTTTGTTGTAAGCATATTTACAAATGTGGTTTTACCTGTTCCCCAACCTGCGTCTAGTGCAATGACTAAAGACATACTCTCCGATAAATTGGTGGGGGCATAATTATTAATTAAATTAATAATTGATGTTGCAAATGGTTCACGATTGAATTTGCACTTTTTAAAAGGTTTAGTTAGTTGTTCTGTTGTTGACATAATATAAACTCCTTTTTGTAATCGGATACACTTTTCCCGAGATAGCCGACCAATTTTATAGATAATGGAAAAATCGCAACTGTCTTAAATTTTAATCTCAACGATTATTGTAGGATGTTTGTAATAACATTCAAGCTATGTATTTGATTTTATTTCGGCTCAGATATTTGGTCTTCATAGCTCAATTGCAACAAACCATTCTCTAATTTATCAATATAAATATCTTGTGTTTGTATATATGGTCCAAATCCTTCAATATCACAAAAATTAAACTCAAACTTGAATTCTATATTTTTGTTAGATGATACTTTCTCAAAATCACATAAAAAATAGAACAACATATTTTCCTCTCTATTTACAGAAAACAGTGGAATAAGATTTTCATTATTTAAAAGTATATTCACGTTGACAGCAGCAGCGTTGCCGTAATTTCCAAGTTTATAGGACATTAGGGCATATCTTTTGTTAAGTGAGTTTAGGCTATCTGTTTGTTTTTGTAACAATTCACACCTCTTGTTATAGGTATCAGTTGTATCTTGAAGTATGTCATATTCGTTCGTGTATTTTAGATATTCGGTTATTAGGGATGGTCTGTTTCGACTAATCCCCAAATGCGTAATTTTGTCATTTTCAATTTTTAATTTACAATATTCAATGTGATTTTCAGCTAAAAACACTATGTTTTCTTGACCTATTTTGGTAAACAAATAAGGTCTGATTGATAATCTGTTTTGTGTTCGATTAATTTTATCAAAGTTATAGTTTTGATAAAGTGCCAATGCACCCAACCTTGCAGTTCCAATAAAAGTAAGAAATGAGCCATAAAACAAAATCATATCACTAGCTGAAAACGATGTGTTTTTCTCCCCACTATGACCAATTAAATAAACAATATTAATGATAACAGGTACTGCAACTAATATACTTATTACAAATAATATTAATATAAATCCCCATTTATATGGTTTAAATTTAATACTCCCCCAAAACTTATCAAGTAATGCTTTTATATATTCATTCATAAAATCCATCCCATCTTTCTATGATTCAACAAATTTTTTTGATAGTCCAATTATTGTTTATATATCTTTTTTACTGTAACCTTCATTCCTTATTCAAAATCCTTT
>CAMRBO010000046.1 GCA_947040465.1 uncultured Mycoplasma sp. | reverse complement strand
TATTATTTAAAATATTTTTAAAATTAAAATCTTTTATATCAACATCAAAATTATTTAGATTTGTTTGACCATTATTTATGGAAGAGTATTTTGAATCAAAAGAAGAATTAACAACTTCTTCTTTTGGATTAAAAAGGATTTCTTCATCTTTATTGTCTTCTGATAGCGTTGTTGAGTTTGGTTTTTTCGATATTTCCTCTAAAGTTTTAGAAGAATCTTTTTCAATATATTCTTTGCTAGAAATATTGACATCATCAATATTATGTACACTCATAACTTCTTCAACCTCATCATTATTGAATATTAAATATGAATTTTTATTATTATAAAGTCTATCTATTCCTTTTTCTTTAAGTAAATCTTTGCCTGTTTCTAAATCTATTTGCAAAAAATAACTTAAGTTTTCTTGCGTTTTTTTTACAACATCAGGTTTTGCTAAAGGTTCACCACCAATTATATGTATAAGTTCTGCACCAACAAGAGAAGATTTAATGTAGCCATCAAATGAATTTGTCAAATTTTCTTTTTTAACAATTTTTGAATTCAATTTTTGGATTCAAATAATTCCAATATTATCTAATGAAAGGTAATAATTTAAACAATCTTCCCTACTCTTGAAATTTGCTAAAGGTTTTTCATTAGCTTCTTTTAACTTTCAAGAAAACGGCATATCACGTTTGCTGTATAAACAATAAAATTTCTTCACATTCAACCTTAAATTTAATAAAAATGTATATTTAATAATTATAACACCATTTATTTTAAAAATATAAATAAAATAATTATAATAATGATTACAGGAATAATGATACTCATGCCACCTTTAACCTTAACACCATTACTATAATGAGATTTGGTTCTTATTGATGAACTTTTATCAAATATTTCTTCAAATTTAGTTAATACATTAAAAACATCATTTGAGACAAGTAAAAAATAATACATAGTGTTTTCATCATCAAATACATTATCTTCATTAATGAGTTTAATCATTCAATTGAAACTTTCTTGAGAGTTTTTTCCAGGTTCTAGAACACTTTCGTATATTTTTTTTAATGAAGTTTTTAGATGATTCACAAATTGTCTTTTCTCGTTATCTGATTGTACTTCTTGAATAAGAGATTTCTTCATATTTTTTATAAAATGGTTTGAACAAAATGCCTTGAATATTTTTGTTGTATTTTTGTTTCTAAGCATTTCAATTGTTCCATTACCACCTGATCAAAAAGAAAGTCAAAAATAAGCATAAGCACTCGCTATTTCTTTCTCTGTTTCAAAATTGTTTTTTAAAAAGGTGTGAAAATATAAATAGTCTTTTTCTTTTATAGAAAACATTCTATTTAAAATACTAAAATCTTTTTCATAAGTTCTGGAATTATTATAATTTCTTGAATTATCTGGACTGTTCATGTGTTCATCATATTTTTTTCTCAAAGTAACATCATTTAGTGTTTCGTAAGCCATAGAAATTTCTTTAAATTTTTCTTCAGCATCCTTATCTTTACATACGTCAGGATGATACATTTTTGCTTTTGCAAAATAAGATTTCTTGATTTCTGGTTGTGATGCATCATTTGAAATTCCAAGAATTTTATAATAGTTTTTATTCATATCAAGTATTATAAATTAAAAAAATAAAACTTTGTAATTTATTGCAAATCATTTTAATTTTGATCAATTGAAAGATAATCATTAATAAAGAAATCACTTTCATAAAATTTTATTATTGAATCTTCTTCAATTATCACACCTTCAAAAGATGGCGTTGTTTTTTTAGAATGTCTGTAAACTGGTCTTTCAATTAATTTGAACGACGTTATTTCTTCATCTTCTTTACGTTTGAAAAATTTCTTTTCAATCATTTTTTCAAATTCCAATATGAAGAAAGGAATTATTCCACCACATAATCCAATTAGATAAATTGATCAATGAGCTAAATCATTAACATCATTTCCACCATATATTGATGATAATTGAATTTCACTAACTAAAGTAGTATCTAATATAAAATTTGGTCTTTCTGCAAAGATTGCAGAAAGTTGTGGCACTGTAATAGCTAATATAATTATTATGAATGAAACAAATGAAGCTAAATAAACTCATTTGTTTTCAGCTATTTTTGTTTTAAAAATAGATATTGAAGAAGACATACTAATTGATTTTAAAACACCACCAATAGTTATTGTCATAAAGGCAGCTATAGAACCATAGTAAAACCTCAATCCTGGGGCATTTATTAAAATGGCTACATAAGAACCTAATCCATATCCGATGATTGTCATCACACCACTTACAATACCTGAAAATAATATTTGGAATAATAACCTATCTGCTAATAAAGATTCATACTTTGATCTTGGCCTTTTATTCATTAATGATGATGTCGTTCTTTGCGTTCCTAAAGCGACACCAGGCAAACTCTCAATAACAATGTGATTAAGCAATATCTGAATAGTTGTTAAAGTTGTTTGAAAACGAATGTTAGAGTTTAAATAATCAAGACCTTCTTGAGTTGGCGCTAAACCTGGAGCAAAATCACTTTCCATTATCCTCCCTCAACCCATCAATTCAAATGCTAAATAAAATACAAACATACCAACTACAATAGAAATAATTCCAGCTATATTTGAACTAAGAAGAAATTTAACAATTCTTCTTATATTATCGTAAATACTTCTACCTGATTTAACCGATTCAACAATTGTCGCAAAATTATCATCCGTAAGAATCATGTCGGCTGCACCTTTAGAAACATCAGTTCCTGTGATACCCATGGCACATCCAATATCTGCCGCTTGAAGAGCTGGAGCATCATTAACTCCATCTCCAGTCATAGCAACAACTTGATCTCTTGATTGTCAAGCTTTCACAATTCTTATTTTATTTTCAGGAGACACTCTTGCAAAAACTGAATAATTTTCAATGTTACTATTTAAATATTTGTCTGATATAGCATCTAGTTGAGAGCCTGTAATTGCTAAATCATCATCATTTCTTATTATTCCTAAATTTTTAGCAATCGCAACTGCGGTGTTTAAATGATCTCCAGTAATCATAACCGGCTTAATACCAGCTGAAACACACTCTTCAATAGATTTCTTAACTTCTGGACGTGGTGGATCAATCATTCCTATAAGACCTAAGAATGTTAAATCTTGCTCAATAACATTGGAATCTAAATTATCTATTTGTTTCCCATCATAATCTTTTACGGCAATTGCCAATACTCTAATGGCATTATTACTTCAATTATCATTTATTGATATGGCTATCTTTTTATCCAAATTTTTGCATCTTGCAAATAATACATCTGGTGCACCTTTAACAATAACAATTTGCTTATTATTTACTTTATTAATAACTGACATTAATTTACGTTCAGAATCAAATGGAATATTACCAACTCTTTCATTTTCCAAACTTCATTTTTCTTTTGAAAAACCTCTTTTTAAAGCCAAATCAACAATTGCAATTTCAGTAGGATCTCCTATTGATGATTTTTGATGTTCCGAATACTCTTCACTAACTATACAATCAGTACATAGCGAAGCCATTTTTAATAAAAAATTCTGTTCGTTGGTAAATTCAGTCCCTTCTACATCCTCTAAATCTGATTCATATGCTCACAATTTTACAACTGTCATCTTGTTCATAGTTAGTGTTCCAGTTTTATCAGAACAAATAACAGCCGTTGATCCAAATGTTTCAACAGCCGGAAATTTTTTGATTAATCCATTTTTTTCTGACATTCTCTTCACACCAATGGCTAAAATAATGTTAACAATTGCATTTAATCCTTCAGGAATTGCTGCTGCTGCTAAAGAAACCCCTAATAATAATGAAGGTTGGAATGCAGCCAAACCATTCCCGATAACACCTTCAATAACAAATAATGAAAACAAGAAAGTACATATAGTTATTGTAATTCCCATTATTCCAAGAATCAATCCTAATTTATGTAATTTTACTTGTAATGGTGTCATTCTTGATTCTTTTGAATTTAATAGCGATGCAATTTTACCAATTTCAGTTCTATTACCTATCCCTGTTACTATCGCAAATCCACGACCATTAATAACATCAGTTCCCGAAAATAATTTATTGACTTGTTCACCAAGTGGTGCATCTTCAGAAACAATATTGTTAGCATCTTTTGTTATTTCTGATGACTCTCCAGTCAAAACACCTTCAATGCACTTCAAATTTATTGATGAATAAAGTATTGAATCAGCAGAAATTTTATCACCAGCTTCAACTAGTACAATATCACCAATTACCAATTCTCTTGAAGTGATCATTGCTATTTTCCCATTTCTTAAAACTTTTGCATGAGATGTTGTCATTTTTGCTAATTCAGATATTGCATTATTAGATTTGTGCTCTTGCAATGAGCCAAATAAAGCGTTAATAAGAACAATTGAAATTAGAACAAATGCTTGCACATAAGTTATTATCAAACCTGGTTGATTAGGGTCGATAATGTTATTGTAAATAGAAAGACCTAAGGATAAAAAACCAGAAACCAACAATAAAATGGGCATTAATTCAATCAATTGACGAAAAAATAAATTTATAAAACTTTTGTTTTTAGTTTCTTCCAAAACATTTGAACCAAATTTTTCTCTTGATTCTTTTACTTGTTGATCAGTTAATCCGACTTCTTTATTTGTATTAATGTGATTTGATATATCAATATTATCTTCAATTTTCATTTTCTTCTTTTTGAACTTCATTTTATTCCTATCTCAATATGATTTATTTCAAATTATAATATATTATGAGTATAAAATAAACAATCTTATTCAAATGACTTAATATAAAATCTACAAATTATCTTGATATAATTTAATTAAGATTATTTGACCATCTTATTTAGGAGAATTTTTATGTTTATTTATTTCGATTTAGAAACAACTGGTTTTAGTCCTTTGAATGATGAAATAATAGAAATATATTTAATTAAAGAAAATCTGAATGGAAAAATTATTGATACTTTCCATTCCTATTTTTACCCAGGCATTACTTTGCCATTTAGAATA
>CAMRBO010000045.1 GCA_947040465.1 uncultured Mycoplasma sp. | reverse complement strand
TATTTCCAATTCTTTTAATAAAAATAGCATCATCAGATACAAATATATGCTCTTTTTGAATTAATTCAAGAATTACTTCTGATTTTCCAATTCCGCTAGCACCTATTATCATTACTCCAACACCATTAATAATTATTAAGGAACCGTGAACAAATTCAGTTTGAGCAAATTTTTCAGATAAATATACCCCTATCGTTGTGGTTACTGAAGATAATGGAATATTAGACAAAACAATAGGTACTTCATACTTTGTAGCAATTTCAATTATTATTTTTCTATTCTCTTCATTAACTCCGGACGAACAAATAATTAAAGGTGGTTTTTGCATAATTAAAGTGTTTAAAGACTCTTCTCTTTCTTTTTCAGAAATTGAAGACATCCAATTTGACTCACTTGTCCCTCAACCTATTATGTTTTTTGAAATTGAATTTTTTTTATAAAAATATCCTTTCAACTCAAGTCCAGCTCTATTAATAGCTGGTCTTTGTATGTTGGATCATTTTTTTATTGAGTGTTCATTAACAACTTCTAATTTATTTTCTTGACACAATTCAAAAACGTTGATTTGTTGATTTATTTCATTATTTTTCATTTTGCATTGTTTCCTTTAAATATTTTGCTGTTAATGAGTTTTTATTATTGACAATTTGTTCAGGGGTTCCTGAAACAATTATTTTTCCACCGTTGTTTCCACCACCAGGACCAAGGTCAATTATATAATCACTAGATTTAATTATATCAAGATTATGTTCAATAACAATAACTGTATCTCCATTATCAACAATTTTATTTAGTATATTTAATAAGTTTTGAATATCATATGTATGAAGTCCTGTGGTTGGTTCATCAAGAATATAAACGGTTTTTCCTGTAGCAGTTTTTTGAAGATGTGTCGCCAACTTAATTCTTTGAGCTTCCCCTCCAGAAAGAGTTGTTGCGTTTTGACCTAATCGAATATATCCCAAACCCACTTCTTCAAGAATTTTTAATTTGTTTCTTATTTTTGGTTTTGAAGAGAAAAATAATAAAGAGTCTTTAACACTCATTTCCAAAACATCTGATATGCTTTTGTTTTTGTATTTGACTTCTAATGTTTCTAAATTGTACCTTTTACCTTCACAATGATCACATATTACATAAACATTTGGTAAGAAGTGCATTTCGATTTTTATTGATCCGTCACCTCTACATTTCTCGCATCTTCCGCCTTTAACATTAAACGAAAACCTGCCTTTCTCATATCCCCTCGCTCTTGATAATTCAACCATTGTAAAGACTGTTCTTATGTCATCAAAAACTGTTGTATATGTTGCAGGATTTGATCTTGGTGTTCTTCCTATTGCGGATTGGGAAATTTTGACTATTTTATCAATGTTATAAATACCATTTATTTTTTGAAATTTTCCTGGCTTAACATTTGGGTTGGTTAATTCTTTTTCCAATGCTTTAATAAGTACATGGTTTATTAAGGTTGATTTTCCACTACCAGAAACACCAGTCACAGAAATAAGTTTTCCTAGTGGAAACTTAACACTTATATCTTTTAAATTATTTTCTTTTGCTCCGATAATTTCGAGAACTTTCCCATTACCGCTTCTTCTTGATTTAGGAGTTTTTATTTGCCTTGTTTTTGATAAATATTGACCTGTTATTGAATCCTTAGATTTCATAATATCTTCAACTGTTCCTTGAGCAATTATCCGACCGCCATCTTCACCCGCCAAAGGACCAATATCAATAATATAATCTGCTTTCATTATTGTTTCTTCATCATGTTCAACAACAATTAATGTATTTCCAATTTCAACCATATGTTCAAGTGTTTTAATTAATTTTGCATTATCGCTTTGATGTAAACCAATGGACGGTTCATCAAGAACATAAAGAACACCGACTAATTTCGAGCCTATTTGTGTAGCTAGACGAATTCTTTGAGCTTCTCCACCAGATAAAGTTTCTGCCGTTCTATTCAATGTCAAATAATCTAATCCTACATCTTTTAGAAAAGTTAATCTATTTGATAATTCTTTTAAAACTAAATTGGAAATCTTTTTCTCTAATTCACTAAATTCTAATAATATTAATTTTTCAATAGCTTCATTAATTGATAAAGAGACAAAATCATCAATATTTATTTGATCAATCCTGACAGCTAACGCATATTTATTTAATCGTTTTCCTTTGCAAAAATTACATTTTACTTCAGACATTTTTTTCTTATAATATTCTCTAACATCATCACTATTTGTATCCAAATATTTACGATCTAATTTTGTAAAAACTCCTTCAATAATTTTGTGTTTATTATATGCGTTGCTTTTAGAAAATACTTTGTAAGAAATTTCTTCATTAGAACCATTTTTTATTATCTCCATAGATTCATCAGTCATGTCTTCTATTGGTAAATCTTTATCAATTTTATAGTGTTTCAAAAGTGCATTGAATTCTTGTCAATCAAGACCATCTTTACTTGGAACAAAACCACTAAAATCAATTGCTCCTTGATTGATAGAAATCGCTTTATTTGGAATTAACAAATCTATATCTGGTCTAAGTATTAAACCAATACCTTTACATGATTCACACATACCATAAGGACTATTAAATGAAAATAATTTAGGCTCAATTTTTGGCATTTCAAAATCTTTATTAATGCAAGAATATAATTGAGAATATCTCTCTTTAGGTTTTCCCATTATCTCTACGTTAACAAGACCTTTCGAGTATTCCAATGCAACAACAATCGCTTCAGAAATTCTTTCTCTAGTATCATTTGACAAAACTATTCTATCTACAACAATTTCCAAATCATATTTTTTATTTTTTGGAAGTGATATTTCATCATCTAAATTATGAAATTCATCATTTACTTTAATTCTTAAAAAACCCTCTCTTCTAAGACGTTCAAGTAATTTTTGATTCTCTCCTTTTGCTCCACTTAAAATAGGTGAAAGAATAACTAATTTTGATTTATCATCATGATTGGTCACTGAGTCTAAAATATCTTTTAAAGTTTGGGCAGAAATTTCAATATTATGTTTAGGACAGTAAGGTTTACCAAGTCTTGCAAAAAGTAATCTCAAATAGTCATATATCTCTGTAATTGTACCTACTGTTGATCTGGGGTTATTGTGAGTTGTTTTTTGCTCAATACTAATAGCTGGAGAAAGCCCATCGATAGAATCAACATCAGGTTTCTTGGTTCCACCAAGAAATTGACGTGCGTATGATGAGAGAGAATCAATATACCTTCTTCTACCTTCTTCATAAATAGTGCTAAAAGCCAATGATGACTTGCCACTTCCAGATAACCCAGTAAAAACAACCAATTTGTTTTTTGGAATTATGACATCTATGTTTTTTAAATTATTTTCTTTTGCACCTTTTACAATGATAAAGTTTTTTTTATCCATTTTTTCTAAATTCATATTAGTTAATTATAAAACAATATATATTTATTATTAATTTTTTTGAACAAGATATGCTCCACCACCGTTAATTTCAGTACAAAAAAGAGAGTCTTCTTCTTCCATTAAATTTAGAAATGTTGTTTGTATTGTTCCTGTTCCCTTTCCTGTTATTACTGTTAATTCTGTCTCATAATCATCTTGAATAAATGAAAATAACCCTAATGTTATTTTTGATGTCGCTTCTTCAACATTAAGTCCATGTAAATCTAGTTTCATAAAACCTCCTACAAATAATAATATGTTATAATTAATATTGTATGTTAAAAAAAGATGAAATATTCATTACTACCACAGATACTTTGATAGGTATTGGTTCAAAAATTAATAAAAATAATTTAAATAATATTTATAAATTAAAACAAAGATCATTTAACAAAAAAATTATTATTATGGTCGGCTCAATAGAACAATTATTAAAAATTGAAAAAGTAGATGAAAAAGCAATGAAGTATGTTAATGAATTTTGACCAGGTCCAACAACTCTTATTATTAACAATAATTCTTATAGAATGCCAAATCAAAAAGGTTTATTAAAATTAACTTTGAAGGAAGGTCCTTTCTTTTTAACTTCAGCAAATATATCTGGTCAAAAAAATTGTGAAACTATCGAAGAAGCTAAAAAAACTTTCCCCTCAGTTAATAAGGTATATAATTTTGGTTATGGATCAAATATTGCTTCATCTATTATTGATATTGCAAGTGGAAGGAAATTGAGATAGTGAAATTTATATTAGCAAGTGACCATGGTGGTTATCAATTAAAAAATGAAATCAAAAAATATTTAGTAAAGAAAAAATTTATTGTTGATGATTTAGGTTGTAATGGAGAAAGTGTATCATATGCACTATATGGTAACAAATTAGCAAAAGAAGTAAATAATAATAAAAATAGCATTGGAATAGGTGTATGTGGAACTGGATTAGGAATTAGTTTTGCAGTAAATCGAGAAAAGGGCATCAGAGGAGCTCGTTTAACATCTGTGGAAGATGCAAAATTTGCTAAAATTCATAATAACGCTAATGTTTTATTGTTTGGTGGAAGACAACAATCAATAGAAAGTGTAATTGAAATGATTGATGTATTTTTACTTGAAAATTTCGAAGCTGGTAGACATATATCAAGAATTGAAGAATTAGATATTGATTAATCGATTCTTGAGTAATCAAAGTTTCCTGTTAAATCATTTATTGGTGTCCTGGTAATTCATGCATTTGGATCAATTTTTATAATCCTATTCTTCATATCTTTATATTCCAGCAACAACATAACTGTTTGAATAGAATAAATAGTTTCTTCTGTGTATCCTGAAACAGATTCTAAAATCTTAAATCCATGCCAATAATTTATTTCTTTAAAATTATCAATTATTTCTTTATGTTTTTTTGAATCTATTGTAACCATAACTTTTCTATATTTAGGGTAAAGTTGATTTATAATAAATGAACTAAATAAATTGTTCTTATTCCGAAAAATGATTCATATTTTCCGCCACTATACAACACAATAATTGAACAAAATGATAAACAAATAGAAATTATTCATAAAAAATTACCAACATCTTTTTTACTTTTTGTAGAAAAATAGTAAGCAACTATGTCAGTGCCTCCTGTTGATGCACCACACTTTCAAGCAATGCTAGCGGCAATAGAGTTAATCAACAA
>CAMRBO010000044.1 GCA_947040465.1 uncultured Mycoplasma sp. | reverse complement strand
AAATTATTTTTAAAGTGATCAATGATAATTAGTGGTTTTTTATTAATAATTGTTGCAATTATAGTAAGAATTTATGTGAACATAGATGCTTAATATAGAAGAACTAAAAAGTTACATAGAAGAAAATAAAGAAGTTACTTTTATTGATATCGCCAAAACATTTAGAGTACCAATCAATAAAAATAAAGATTTAACACAATTTATGAATTCATTAATTAAAGATGGTTTTGTGATGCAAAATGCAAAAAAGAATTTCTTTATCCCTGTTATAATAAACAAAATTATTACCAAAATTAAAATTAATCCTAAGGGATTTGGATTTGTTGATGTATCTGAACAAGAATCCGCTTTCATTTCTCCCAACAACATTCATGGAGCAATGGATGAAGATGAGGTTGAAGTTATTATTATGAATGACTCCATCAAAATTGGTTCTTTAATTGGGAGTGTTGTTCGAATTATTAAAAGAAAAAACACCTTCCTTTATGGAGCGATTAAAAAAAATAGAGAATATTTTGACTTTATACCTTTGAATACCAAAATCAAGAATAGATTTAGATTTATAAATAAAGAAATGCTAAAAGAAGATATATTTGTAAAAGCTGAAATCAAAGATATAAACAATGACCATATATTACTTAAAATAATTAAAGTTATTTCTGATATTCACAAACCATATGCGGACATCAATTTATTACTTGAATCAATGGAAATAGATGATGAATTTAATCCTGAAGTTTTAGAAGAGTCCCAATTAGTTCCTGATAAAATAGAAAATATTTCTGATTTTTCACGCATTGATTTGAGAGATAAATTAATTATTACAATTGATGGAGAATCTACAAAAGATTTCGATGATGCTATTAGTGTTGAAAAAATGGAAAATGGAAACTATAAACTTGGTGTTTATATTGCGGATGTTGCACACTATGTAAAAGAGGGAAGCGCAATAGACAAACAAGCTTTTTCAAGAGCTACATCTATTTATTTAATTGACAAGGTTATTCCAATGTTGCCAGAAGTATTGTCAAACGGAATTTGTTCACTAAACCCTAATGTTGATCGTTTTGTTCTTGCTCTTGAAGTAGAAGTAGACAAATTTGGAGTAGCTATCAATCCGACTTTGTTTCCAGCAATAATCAATAGCAAACATCGGCTAACATACAAACAAGTTGCAAACCGTCAAGATGATGATAATATTAATAACGATAAAAAATTAGTTAAAATGTTAGATGAGTCTTATGAACTATCAAATATTCTTTCTGTTAAAAAAACAAATCAAGGTTATATTGACTTTGAAATAGAAGAACCAATCATTGAATTAGATGATGAAGGGAAAACAAAGAATATTTTCACAAAGAAAAGAAAATCTTCTGAAATATTGATTGAAAACTTTATGGTGTTTGCAAATGAAACAGTTTCTAAAATAGTTAGTGATTTAAAAGTTCCTAGCATTTACAGAATTCATGAAGCTCCAAGTACAGAAAAAATAAAACTACTTCAAGATATAGTTAATGTATTAAAGTTAAATGTTAAAATACCTGTATCCGGAAAACCAAAAGCATTTTCTGATTCTGTCAAGGAAATTAAAGAAATCAGATTTGACGATTTGATAAAAATTTCTCTTTTAAGAACAATGCAAAAAGCAAAATATGAATCAAATAACATTGGGCATTTCGGATTAGCATCGGAATACTATTCCCACTTTACTTCACCAATAAGAAGATATCCAGATTTAGTTTTACATAGAATAATATGAGAAGTAATAATTAAAAAAAATAAATCATATGCTAATGAAATGGCAAGTAAAATTGATTTAATTTGTAGTCAATCTTCTAAACAAGAAGAGTTGGCTGTTTCAGTTGAACGTAAAATTTATGATGTTAAAAAGTCTGAATTTTATGAAAACAAAATTGGAAAAATACAAAAAGGAATGATTGTTTCAATCAAAAAGTTTGGTATCTTTGTTGATTTTGAAGATAAAGTGTGTGGTTTTGTACATGTAACAAATATCCCTAATGGACCATACAATATCTCTAACAATGGATTACAGTTATATAATGATAATAAAAAATACACTGTTGGTGACACTGTTTTTGTAAAAATAACATCTGTTTCAAAATTAGAAGGTAAAATTGACGGAGCAATTGTTAATAAGTAAAATTAACTTACTCTTAAATATATCTCATTTAAACAGTTATATGTGATAAAATAAAGTTGTTAAAATGAGTTTAAAATGTCAAAAATTATAAGTAAAAATAAAATTGCAAGATTTGATTATGAAATTATTGAAAAATATGTTTGTGGAATCTCTTTGCTAGGTTGAGAAGTTAAATCAATTAGGGCAAATAATGTAAATTTAAAGAATTCTTTTTGTTCATTTTTGAAAAATGAACTATTTGTATCTAATATGCATATATCTCAATATATGTTAGTAGATGGGGATGAAACTCGAGCAAGAAAATTATTACTTAATAGAAGTGAATTAAACAAAATTTTAACAAAACAACAAAAATACAAATATGCCATAGTACCCCTTACTTTAATGTGAGACAAGGGTAATATAAAACTGGAAATCGGACTTGGAAAAGGAAGAAATAAAGCGGATAAAAGATCTTACATCATTGAACGTGATGAGAAAAAAAGATTAAAAAGTATTTTGTAAAACAAATGGGGATGTAATGGCTTCGACAAGTTTAAGGCTTGTTATTTTGCAGTAGTGTAGTAGACTATAAATACTAAGGCTCTTTACAAACGGAAAAGAACAAACAAACGAAGATTACTCTAACTTAGCGTTTTCTTCAAACCAATCAAATCTAGTATTCGCTTAATTTAGCAACTAGTTGTTATTATTGATTTCCTTGTCTTTAGTAACATCATTTTAGGATATGCGAGTGGATTTAATTAAAGCTCAAAGAATTTTTAATTAACCTCTTCTAAATAATTTTGTTTATTTCTATATTTAGTAAGTTGTAAAATTGAAATAATCTAAACTGTAGACGAATAATTTTGTTTTACCTTTGGACCCGGGTTCGACTCCCGGCATCTCCACCATTTGATTTATATCACCAAAATTTAAAACACCTTTGAGAAAAGGTGTTTTTTATATATGTTATATATTTTTTTTACTGTTCCAAATTTCAATCATTTTCATTTCTAATTTGCTTTCTGGTTTTGGTTCATAATATTTATTATTTTTTATTTCATTAGGAAGGTATTGTTGCGAAACTCATGAATTTTCATAATCATGGGGGTACTTGTATCCAACATGACCTAATTTAGCATGTGATTTATAACTGCTGTCTCTCAAATGTGTCGGAACACGATATAGTTCTCCACTTTCCAAACTAGATAGCGCTTTATTAATTGCCAAGTATGCAGAGTTTGATTTTGGAGATAAACACATTTCAATGACTATTGATGATAAAATTTGATGTGCTTCCGGGAACCCAACTTTAACTACTGCTTCCATGCCAATAACAACCCTTGATATAAGGGTAGGATTAGCAAGACCTATGTCTTCATAAGCTGAAGCTATAATTCTTCTTGAAATTGATATTAAATCGCCAGCCTTTATTAATCTAGCTAAATAATAAATAGTCGCATCTACATCACTACCTCTTATAGATTTGTGAAATGCTGATTGAAGGTCGTAAAATTCATCACCATAATTTGCAGATAGGGAGGATGTTAGCGGACTTATTTCATTTAATATTTCCTTGGTAATTTCCACATCTTTATATAAAGAATTAATTACATCTAAAGTATTGATAGCCTTTCTTAAATCACCATCTGTATTTATAGAAATCATTCCCAAAATTTCTTGTGATATTTTCATATTTATTTTATTAGAAATTTTTATTAGACCATCTAAAATTTCGTTTTTATTTAATTGTTTTAATTGAATAATTTGACATCTACTTCTAATTGCGGGATTAACAACAAAAAAAGGATTTTCTGTTGTTGTTCCAAAAATAATTAAATTACCTTTTTCTAAATATGAAAGCAAAATGTCTTGCTTATCTTTGTTTAATCTGTGAAATTCATCAATAATAATCACAAAATAATTATCATCACTTAAATTTTTAGAAAGTAATTGATCTAGATCACTTTTTTTATTAATTGTTGGATTGAATAATGAATAATTAACATTTAAAGTATTACAAATGGAAATTGCCAATGATGTCTTACCAGTGCCTGGAGGTCCGTAAAAAATACAAGAAAATAATTTATTTTTTTCTATCATTTTTTTGATTATTCCATTATTGTTCAATAAATGAGATTGTCCAATAATTTCATCAATATTATTGGGCTTTAAATAATTGGAAATAAGTTTTTTCATAAAATAAATTATATATTTATTTATACATTTATTTATGAATTAAAAAACACCCCTTTTGTTGAGGTGTTTTTATTGAGATATTTATTTATATATTTTTAATATTTATATCTTTTTGTTTTCAATATGTTGTCCATCAATAAATTTACCTTTTCGTTTATTAATATAGTCTTCAATTATTGTCGGTAAGAATGTTAGTGCCATAAAGAGACCTAAGACAACTATTAACATAACTCTACCAATAATCTCTTCAGTTGAGGCGTCAATATAGAATAATATCATTAAATCAAATATCGGTGCAAACAATGTTATAAACAAAGCCACAGACATAATTGCAATTGCCGATATAGCCATTGGTTTAAAATATTTTTTCTGTTCAGTAACAACTTTCTTTGTTTTTCTGTTTTTTAAACAACCAAAAATGGATGCTGTTATAAACGCGAATGTAAATAAAGCTGTTCAATTAGCCATCAAGTCAGTAAAATTATATAAATTTTCCATTCCTGATCCGTATCCTGCACCACCGTATCCTCCTGGAATATAAGCGAATACACCAATTATTGTGAATAAGAAAACAATAGGTACTGACATTGTTAGTGAATATAAAATACCTATTTTTGGTTTATCTGAATTTAATTTATTTTTAAATTTTGAAGAAAATGGTAATTCATCTTCTTTTATAAGATCTTCAATAAATCTTGGTGCTCACATTGCAAATCCATTGATGATTCCAAGTATTCCGATGGCTATCAAAATATTCACAACACCAAATAATCATCCTTGATCACTTTCCATTAATCATTTACCAAATCCAAAAAATGAACCTGTTCCATTTAACGACATTGAAAT
>CAMRBO010000043.1 GCA_947040465.1 uncultured Mycoplasma sp. | reverse complement strand
TAGTATTGGCGGACCTTTAGTTTGTGCGTTAGTTATTTTTCCTAAAGAATATAATAGTTTGACAATTAATGATTCAAAAAAACTTAACGATGCACAAAGAAGGGTGTTAGAGGTTGAAATAATTGCTAATGCCATTGATTATAATATTCAAATCATTAGCAGTGAAATGGTAGATGAATTAAATCCTAAAGAAGCATCAAAATTTTGTATGATTAAATGTATTGAAAATATAAAAACTAAACCCGATTACTGTTTAGTTGATTTTGAAAAACTAAACATCAACATTCCAAGTAATAGCATTACTAAGGGAGATCAAAAATCAATCACTATTGCAGCGGCATCAATAATTGCGAAAGTTTATCGAGATAATTTAATGATAAAATTATCTCAACAATATCCTTTATATGGATTTGCTGAAAATAAAGGATATTTAACTAAGTTTCACAGAGATGCAATAACTAAATATGGACCAATTAAAAATGTGCATAGATTTTCATATAAACCAATTAAAAATGATAACTAATTATTCTAATATTACTTTTTTTGTTATTTAAAAGTAACTCATACTTATCATTTTTTTTCTAATAAAAAATATAATTTGAATATATGAATAAAAGTAGGTTGAGTATGAGAAAAATAATAATGTTTAATATGTTAGGATCTTTGGTAATGTTTGCCCCATTATTGATAGCAGTTTCGTGTAGTGGTGATGGAGAAAATTTAGAAAATAATGGAAAGGATATTAAAATTTCTTCATTTAATATATCTTTTGCAACTGATGGAGATAAAGATGAAAATTATAAAAGATGGTTTGATTATTTATCAATTAATATTGAAGAACAGAATAAATTAGTAAATAAAATTAAAGCAAAAATCAACATGACCCAACAAGAAAGGGCGTTGGCAGAAAGAGTTGTACAAATTAGAAATATTGCTGCTATTATTCAGAAAAATAAACCTGATGTTTTGGTTTTAAATGAATTTAATAATGATGGAAATGGTGAAAATAAAGAAATTATAAAGTTATTTCAAGATAATTATTTATCTATCGGTCAGAGTATGAATAGTATAGATGGGGGAGATACTTTAGAACCGATTGAATATCCTTTCTTTGAAACATATGGCACCAATACAGGGTTAAATTCTAATATGGATTTAGATAATGACGGAAAAATAAATAGTGGTCCAATAGATGCTTTTGGTTTTGGTTATTATCATGGACATTACGCTTTTGGTTTGATGTCGAAATATGAAATAGATTCTGAAAATACAAGAACGTTTCAAAATTTCAAATGAAAAGATTTACCGAATTCAAAAATACCTAAAATCGAAGAGGATAATGGAAAAATACCTTTAGGAATGAAATTGGGTGATGATTGATTTACACAAAAAGAGTGAAACAATTTTCGACTATCATCAAAAAATCATGTAGATGTACCAATTAAGATAAAAGTTGGTAATAAAACAAAAAATATCCATTTGTTAATCTCTCATCCAACTCCGCCCGTTTTTGAAGTTGGTGGCACAAAAACTAATTTATATAGAAATATGGCAGAGGTGAGATTTTGAAAAGAATATATTGAAAACAATTCAACACTTTATGATGATGATGGAAAATTTGGTGGAATTAATGGGTTAAAAGAAAAATTTATTATTCTTGGTGATTTAAATGCAGATAATTTATCGGGCAATTCATCAACACAACCAGAGGGTTTATTAAATTTATTAAATTCAAATCTAATTAATCAAGATATTGTAGATGGACCTTTAATGCCGATTAGTAATGGTGGTAAAAATGAAGAAAATAATAACGGACACCCAAAACCAGAAACTAGAACAAGCGTTTTTGGGCTAAGGGTTGATTGGGTTATTCCTTCTAATAATTTAAAGGTGATTAATTCTGGGGTATATTGGCAAGATAAAAACGAGGAAGGAAGATTATTGTTTAATGATCCTAGAATTGGTAAATATGGAAATAGTAAAGAAGTATCGTCCGATCATAGATTTGTATGAACAACTATCAATATAAAATAAATAATTTTAAATAAAATAGATTATTGAATTATAATTTTTAATATATGAATTGTTACGTTTGTAAAAAGAAAACTGAAAATGAAAACTTTGTTTTGGGTTGAGCAATTCTTTGCAGTCAAAAATGTGAAGATATACTATACAAAGAATCTTTTAATGATTTAGATTGTAAATCATGTGAAGACAAATGTCCGATAATAAAAGATGTCAAACTTTAAAATAAATAATATTTAGTTAATAATATGAACTATAATTTAAATAAGAGGTGATAATGAAAATAAATTATTGAGCATCAAATGGTATAGACGGAAAAAAATCACGAATCAGGAATCACGATTTAATATCTGAATTAGATAACTATGATCATTTTTATTTAGAGGTCAAAAAAAATAAACATTCCATTTGAGAATTGTTTCCTGAAAAAGAGTATAAAGATATTACTATTTTATTGACGAAATTTTTTACAAAAGAAAAACACGACACTTTTTTAAGACATATACCTCAAGAAATTAAGGACACTTATACTCAAGAGGAGTTGGAGCACACATTTTTCGAATTAGTGAAAGTAAAAATATTTTTCGAAATGAAAAAAGATGATAAAAATTCAGGAAATGCTGAAGTTTTAAATGATGATACCGAAAATAATGAACATGAATCAAAATTAATATCTTTGTCTACAAAAGAAAATGTTAAAAAATTTGAAGATTTAATTGGAGACGCCGTTATTGAAATTAACGAATTTTTCAAATTATTTTAGGTAATGTATTGAAAAGATGCTTGAATCTTATATTTAAGATATTTTAATGTGTCTAAAGTTGTGAAACATTTATCTTGTAGCTATGTTTTATGTATTTTTAGAAAATAAAATAATTCATTATATTTTTTAATATATAATGTTTAATAGAGAAATTTAAACATTAAAAGGAGATAATATGGCTGCAACTGGAATTACAATGAGATGTGATGAATGTAAGATGGAAAATTATATTACAAAAAGAAACAAAAAGAATCAAGTGGAAAAATTAGAAATTAAAAAACATTGTCATAAATGTAATACACATACAACACATAAGGAGAAAAAATAATTATGAATAAAAGTATTTTAAACGAATTTTTCAATCAATTCAATTTAGATGCAGTAGTTTCTAAATCATATCAAACTAAACTTTGATATTCTGAAATAATGGTTTCCGAAGGTTATATAGTTATAGAAAAAAATCATGCAACACTTTTTGTTGATTCAAGATATTATGAATATGCAAAAAAAGAAGCAAAAAATGTTGAAGTAATGTTATTGGAAGGTGAATCTTTCGATAATTTTATCAAATCTAAAAAATTTGATAAAATCGCTATTGAAAGTGATTATTTGGAAGTTACATATTATAATAAAATTAAAAATCTAGTTCCTGATACAACTATCATCAATATTAAGGGTCAAGAATTAAGAATGCTTAAAGATTCTGAAGAAGTTGCAAAAATCCAAAAAGCAGTTAATATTTCGTTACAAGCTTTTGACAAATTACAAGTTTTTATTGTTGAAGGAATTTCAGAACTTGAAATAGATAATAAATTAAATTATTTAATGAAGAGACTTGGTGCTGATAAAGAATCATTTGAATCAATTGTAGCTTTTGGTTCAAATGCTGCTATGCCTCACCACCACCCAACAACAAGAACGTTGAAAGATGGAGATATTGTTAAAATAGATTTTGGTTGTTATTTTAAAGGTTATGCCTCAGATATAACAAGAACAATGATTTATAAAAAAAATCCATCAACAATTGTTAATGGAAAACTTGAGGAAATCCTTAAGATTGTTGAAGAAGCCGCAAGAAGAGGTCGTGAGGCTGTCAAACCAGGAATTAGTTCTAAGGACATTGATGATATTTGTAGAAATTACATAACTGAAATGGGATATGGAAACTTCTTTATTCACAGTACAGGGCATGGTCTTGGAATTGATGTGCACGAACTTCCAAGTATTTCGGCAAAATTACCGATGATTTTAGAACCAGGTATGGTTATAACTGTTGAACCTGGAATTTATATTGAAAATCTTGGTGGAGCTAGAATTGAAGATGACGTATTAGTTACAGAAACAGGTCACCTAGTTCTTTCAAGAAAACAGTAAGGATAATTTTATGGTTAGTGTTAATGATTTTAAACCAGGAATTACTTTTCAAATGGAAGGTAATTTATATATAGTTCTAGAGGCTTCTCATTCTAAGCAAGGCAGAGGACAAGCTAATGTTAAAGCGAAGGTTAAAGATTTAAGAAGTAATGCAACAGTTATTAAGTCATTTACAGGCGGAGATAAAGTTAAAAAAGCTCACATTGAAAGAATTGCTATGAATTTTTTATATAATGATGGAAGTAATTGTGTTTTAATGGATAATGAAACATTTGAACAAATAGAATTAGATTCATCCAAATTGAAATGAGAAATTAATTTTTTAAATGAAGGCGGCGAAGTTAAGGTTAGAAAATTTGAATCTGAAATTTTAGATTTAGAAATCCCTTTAAATGTTGATCTTGAGGTTGTGGAAGCAGCTGATGCAATAAAGGGTAATACAACAACAAACCCACAAAAGAAAGTCAAATTAATTACGGGATATGAAGTGGAAGTTCCAATGTTTATAAAAGAAGGTGACGTTGTAACTATTGCAACAGAAACTGGAAAATATATTGGTAAAGGTAAAAAATAATGGAATATATAAACATTAAAAATAGTACGAATCAAACAACAAATATTCATAAAAATGTTTTTTTAGATATTATTAAAATAATGACTAAGAAACTAAGTGATGTAAAAATAATGGGTGAACCAGAAATTACAATAGTAAGAAGCGGAAAAAATATTAGAATAACTTTTAATTTTACAATTTCTAAAAAATCAGAACTTTTTACTACAACAAATAACATCAAAAAATTTATTGCAGAATCAATTATTGGTTTGTTTGATTTGAAACCTTATAATATTTTGATGAATTATAAAGGAAGACACTAATCTTTTAGTATAATATTATTTATAAATACCATGGTAGATATGGTGAAGTGGTTAACACTACGGCTTGTGGTGCCGTTATGCGCGGGTTCGAATCCCGTTATCTACCCCATTTTTTTTTGCTTTTTTTTTATCTATTCATAATTTATGTTTATTCATTATTCT
>CAMRBO010000042.1 GCA_947040465.1 uncultured Mycoplasma sp. | reverse complement strand
GTGGAATGATTCTACCACAGCATCAATAGATTCAGTGTCTAAGTGGTTTAAAGGTTGATCAAAAAGTAAAAAGTTTGATTCCGTTAACATCATTTTAGAGAACATCAATCTAGCCTTCTCTCCTCCTGAAGTATTTTTAACTTGTTTAAATACACTATCTCCACTAAATAACATTTTTCCCAAAAAAGAACGCATTCTCTGGTCGCTAACATCTTTGTTGGCATCTTGAGTATTGGCTAAAGGTCATTCTCTTAATCAGTCAATCATAACGGTGTCATTCTCGAAATATGAATTATTATCACTAGGGAAATAATCATATTTGATTGTTGCTCCTCATTTGAGACTTCCTGTATATTTTTTTTCTTTACCAACAAGTATTTCTAATAATTTGGTTTTAGCAATATCATCTTCTCCAATAATAACTAATTTATCGTTTTGTTTTAAATCAAATGATAAATTATCAAAAAGAACTTGACCAGTATTGTCTTTATACCCTAAGTTTTCCACTTCTAATATTTGTTTCCCTGGATTTTTATCTATTTCAAATCTAATGAATGGATATTTTCTTGTTGATGGTATTATTTCGTCAAGTGTTATTTTTTCAAGTGTTTTCTTTCTAGAAGTTGCTTGTTTTGACTTGGAAGCATTGGCAGAAAATTTATCAATAAATGTTTTTAATTTAGCAATTTGTTCTTCTTTTTTAACATTGGTATTCTTTTGCATTTCTGCTATTAATTCTGAAGATTGTTTTCAAAATGAATAATTTCCTGTAAACATTTTCGCTCTACCAAAATCAATATCAACAATATTTGTGCAAATATTGTCTAAAAATTCACTATCATGTGACACAACAATAACTATTTTATCATATTCAATAATGAAGTTTTCTAACCATTTTATAGCTCTCATATCTAAGTGGTTGGTAGGTTCATCCATAATTAAGATATCAGGATTACCAAAAAGTGCTTTTGCAAGGATAGTTTTAACTTTTTCACCAGATTTCAAATCTTTCATTTGCATTCCGAATTTTTCTCTAGGAATACCTAAAGCCTCTAATAATATCTGTGCATCATTTTCAGCACTTCAACCACCTTTTGCACCATATTCTTCTTCCAACTCACTAGCTTTGGTATAATCCTCTTCTGTCGCGTCAGGATTAACGTAAATTGCATTTTTAGCTTCTTGTATATCAAACAAATCTTTATTACCCATAACAACTAAATCAGTAACGTTCATGTCATTATATTTGTTGTGATCTTGTTCAAGGGAAGAAATTCTTTTCCCTTTATCGACATAAATTTCTCCACTTGATGATTCCATTTCTTTTGATATAATTTTTAAAAAAGTTGATTTACCTGCACCATTAGCGCCAATAATTCCATATGTATTACCTTCTGTAAATTTTAGATTAACATCTTGGAATAATTTTTTATCTATAAATATTTTTGATAAGTTTCTTACTTCTAACATAATTTCTCTCCTTGCATAATTAAGTATTTTATTTATTATTATAATATATATAAATTTATATTATGATAAATATGTATAATCAATAAAAAATAGGAGATATTATGTTTAAAAGAGAACCAAATGGTTTGATACAAGTGATTACAGGTCCTATGTTTTCTGGAAAGACAGAAGAATTAATCAAAGGGTGAGAATTTTAGAATACGCAGAGATTAAAACACTTGTTATTAAACCCTTAACGGATAATCGTTTTTCGGATAATAAAATAGTAGCTCGTTCAGGTGTTGAAAAAATAACGATGATTGCTAAAAATGGTGAAGAAATTTTATCTTTTTGGGATGAGTCATATGATGCAATTATTATTGATGAAGTGCAGTTCTTTGGTCAAGATTTAATACCTATTATTGAAGATTTGGCATCCCGCGGAAAAAGAGTGATTGTTTCAGGGATTGACACTGATTATAAAATGCAACCTTTTGGAATTATGCCATATTTGTTAGCGATAGCAGACGATGTTATTAAGTTGGTGGCTGTCTGTTTGATTTGCAAAAACGCAGCATCAAAATCATTTAGAAAATCAAATTCAACAAAAATAAATCAAATAGGTGATAAAGATGAATATGAAGCAAGGTGTCGATCATGTCATGTAAAAGGTACTAAAGACAAAATTTAAAGAGAGTTCATTTTTTCTTTAATCGCTAGAGCTTCGTTACCAACGATTATTTGTATATAATTTGAAGTGGCAAATACTCCTGAAATACCATCAATATTTTTAATTTCTTCAACATCAATTTTTTCTCTATTATTAAAAGTTATTTTAACTTTTGTGTGAGTTGAATCTACTGATTTAATATTTTCTTTATCTCCTAATAAATTTATTAATTTATTAATATTGATACTAATTTTTATTGTTTGAGATAATTCATTTTTAATTTTATTTTTCTTAGTTCTTCAATAAATAAAAACTAAGCCAAAAGTTGCAATAATTAAAAATCAATACAACGCTTTTTCTTGATGTGTCATAAAGGTTTTCTTCTCCTTATATTTATTCTATATATTAAATAATAATATATAATTTTATTAAGAAATATGAAAAAAAGAATAGTAAGTGGAATTACTGCAACGGGATCTTTAACAATAGGGAACTACATTGGAGCAATTAAAAATTTTATTAAACATCAAGATAATTATGAAATGTTCATTTTTGTTGCAGACTTGCATGCTTTGGCGTCGATAATTAGTCCAAGTGATTTAGATAAAAATAGAAAAGAAATTTTCGCCCTTTATCTTGCTTGTGGTTTAGATCCTAAAAAAGCAACTATTTTTTTTCAATCTGATGTTCCTGCACATTCAATGCTCAATTGAATTACAACCACCAACACTAGTATGGGTGAGTTATCAAGGATGACTCAATTTAAAGATAAATCCTTAAAAACAAAACAAGATAATGGGACGGAAAATATTCCGACAGGATTATTTGTTTATCCTGCATTGATGGCTGCTGATATATTGTTGTATAATCCTGAACTTGTTCCGGTTGGCATTGATCAAAAACAACATTTGGAATTAACAAAAACATTATCTAATAGAATGAATAAAAAATACAATTTAGATTTGCATGAACCTAAACCGTTATTTTCTGAAATTGGTTCTAAAATTATGTCTTTAAAATATCCTGAATCAAAAATGTCTAAATCAGATGTTGATAAAAATGCATCAATATTCTTATTGGATGATCCAAATATTGCTTTTAATAAAATTCAAAAAGCAGTTACAGATAATGAAAATAAAGTTTATTATTCTGATGATAAACCAGGTGTTAAAAATTTATTAACCATATATGCTTCGCTTAAAGAAATATCAATTAAAGAAGCGGAATTAGAATTTATTAATTCTAATTATAAAGAGTTTAAAGAATCTGTCGGAAATGTTGTTAAAGAATTTTTGATAGTAATTCAACAAAAATATAATGATATATTGATTTTTTTGCCATCTATTTCAAAAGAAGCATCTCTTAAAGCGAATTCAATTGCCAATAAAAATATTGCAAAAATTATGAACAACATTGGGTTTAAACCATTTAATTAATAACTCATTCTCAAAAAAAGAATATAATTAATTGATAAATAATTAAGGAAATATAATATATGAAATTTAATAAAGAATTAAACCATACTACATCACACATTTTAGCTATGGCTGTGTTGAGATTGTTTCCTGATACCATCTTAGGTTTTGGTCCTCCAACTAAAGAAGGTTTTTATTATGATTTTAAATTTGTAAACCCTCTACTAGAATCAGATTTAATTAAAATTGAAAAGCAAATGAAAAAAATTGTTGCAAATGCCTTCATTATGATAAAAAAATCTAAGGAATATAAATATAATTTTGATGACCAACCTTTTAAAAAAGAGTTGAATGATGAATTTATTTCTCTTGGTAAAGAAGTCACTTTTTATTCAATAAATGACCCTAATTCGAATAAAGATTTATTTGTTGACTTATGTGCTGGAGGACATATTGATAAAATAAAAGAAGTGAAGAACTTTAAATTATTATCACTCGCAGGAGCGTATTGAAGAGGAAATTCTGATAATGAACAATTAACGAGAATTTATGGAACAGCATGAGAAACCCAAGAAGACTTAAATAAATTTTTAGAAATTATTTCAGAAAGAAAAGAAAGAGATCATAGAAAATTAGGGAAAGAATTAAATCTTTTTATGTTTGATAAATTATCTGGTCAAGGTTTTCCAATCTGATTGGAAGATGGTATGAAAATAAGGAGAAGAATTGAGAAAGTAATTTTAGACCTTGATGATAAATATGGATTTAATGAAGTTTTAACCCCTATTGTTGGTGAGAAAGAGTTATACGTTCAATCAGGACATTGAGATCATTATAAAGATGATATGTTTTCTCCAATATTTGCAGAAGCGGAAAAACTAATTTTGCGTCCAATGACATGTCCTCATCATATTTTGTTATATAGATCAACTAGAAGGTCTTATCGTGAATTGCCAATTAGATACTCTGAACAATCAAATCTATTTAGGTATGAAAAATCAGGTGCTCTTACGGGAATGGAAAGAGTTAGGAGCATGACGCTTACTGAGGGTCATATTTTTGCTAGAAAAGATCAAATAGTATCGGAGTTTAAAAGAAATTATGAATTGATAATAGAGGCATTAAAGATTTTTGATATTGAAGTGGATTATGTATCTTTTTCTGTTCGCGATCCACTTAATAAAGATAAATATTTCGATGATGATAAAATGTGAGAAGAAGCAGAAAATGATTTAAGAAATGTTTTAAAAGAATTAAAAATAAATTATGTAGAAATGAAGGGTGAAGCAGCTTTTTATGGACCCAAAATTGACATTCAGATAAAAACAGCTCTTGGACATGACATAACTATGTCAACATTGCAATTAGATTTTTTACTTCCAAAAAACTTTGATTTACAATATATTAATAAAGATGGAGAAATGGAAGTTCCGGTGATTATACATCGAGGTCTTATTGGGACTTATGAAAGATTTTTGGCCATATTATTGGAACAAACAAAAGGCAATTTACCATTCTGATTATCTCCTAAGCAAGTGGCTATTATTCCGGTAAATAATAATAATTCTAAATATATTGAAGAAATTTATTCAATCTTAAAGGATGAAAAAATTAATGTGATTGTTGATGACAGGAATGAAAGAATATCTAAAAAAATAAGAGATGCACAAATTATGAAAACGAAAATTCAAATAGTGATAGGTGATGAAGAAACTAAGAAT
>CAMRBO010000041.1 GCA_947040465.1 uncultured Mycoplasma sp. | reverse complement strand
TAACGGTTAAATACAAATCCAATTTTTATTTAGTGGAAAATTTTTTTTGTTCCTAATTTAAAAAAAATATTAATTAAATAAGGCCTTTTTTATAATGAAAAAAATCAAAGAATGGAATACAGGAAATTTTGATTATAATGATTATCTTGAAGTTAAATATCAATTATTGAGCGAAACTACTTTAGCACAAATTAAAAAGCACAAATTAAATCTTTTAACAAAAATTGATTTTTTTTCTATAAATAATTTATCAATATTTTTGCTTAAGAATGATATGTTGAATATAATTGATGCAGAAATTTTATCTATTAAAATGAAAAAAAAGTTTTCTGACTTTGAAAATGAAATGAATAACATGAATATGTTTTGAAATAAACTGACAAAATTTGACTTAAATACGCTTTCAATTTTAGAAATCAAAAAGATTGAACAATCTCAATTAAAAATTAAAATTATATTTAAAGAAAACCCTAATCTTTTAAAGATGTTTCAAAAAAATATTTTTATTTATGAAAAATTAGAAGAATATTATCTTGAATTAGAAAAATATTGTCAAGAATTAGGAATCGAAGAAGAAATTTTAATAAAAATTATGAAAAATAATAATGCCAGAAAGATATTATCTGCCGTTCAAAATGTGAAATTATTAGATAGAAAATATGTTGTTGGTAATTGATATTTAAATAATGAAATTAAAACAAAAGATTTTCAAAATATTAAAACACCAAAATGAAAATCCATTATTTTGCTTGCAAATAAAGTTGTGAAATACATTGATAATTTTGAAGATTTTTTTGTTTATCTTGAAAATAAATATTTTTTATCTCCACTCAATGTTTTTTTCTTTACAAGAGAATTTATATTTGAAGAACATCTAACGGATTATATTGAAAATAATTGATTAAATATTAATCCCATATTTCCTGTGATTATTTTTGAAAATGGAATTACTTTTGAAAATGCCCAATTAGCTAATAAAATCTTCGAATTTGAGGATAAATATTTAACAGAAGAAAATCAAAAATTAATTGATGAATATATTTCTATCAATGATCTGATATATTATGAAAAAAATATTGACTGAGATATTATTATTAATGAGATATATCAAAAACTTATAATATCATGAAAAGAAAAAATAAATAATTCTCCCAATAAAGAGGACATAATAGAGATTTTTAGGCTAAGTAATTTAAAAAGATTCCCGAAAATTAATACATTTATGAAAAAATATTTTTCATCATTATTATTATTGTTTCCTATTTGGATTGCGCGCCCAGAAGATGTTTCTGATATTATTGAATGTAAAGATAAATTATTTGATTATGGAATATTTGATGAAGCATCACAAATGTTTTTAGAAAGAGCATATCCAATTTTATATCGAACAGATATTAAAATTGTTGCTGGTGATGATAAACAATTAAAACCTTCATCATTTTTTAATACTAGATATCAAGAAGATGAAGAAGATGAAGAAGACGAAGGTAAAACAAATGTTTCAGAATATAAAATAAAATACTCAGATTTAGATTCTTTATTATTGCGAGCAATTGTTTCAGATTGAAACGAAATTTTATTAAATAACCATTATCGTTCTGCTTCTCAAGACTTGATTGAATTTTCTAATAAAAACATTTATGATAATAAACTTAATGTTGCGTCTGTCAATAAGAACTTTACCTCTCAACCTTTTGAAGTTATAGATGTGGATGGATATTTTGTTGATAGAGTAAATAAAGAAGAGGCTGAAGTAATTTTAAATTTAATTATCAAAAATATTAACAAATATAAAAAGATTTTGATTATTACATTTAATGAATCTCAATCAGGATTAATTGTATCCAAAATAATATCTAGTAAAAATCAAGAAGTTATTTTAAAAATGAGAGAATCCAAATTAATAATTACTAATCTAGAGAATGTCCAAGGTAATGAAGGAGATTTGGTAATTATGTCAATAGCTTATGGGAAGCCATCTCAAGACAGAAAAATGCGTAATTCTTTTGGTCCATTAAATATGGATGGTGGAAAAAATAGATTAAATGTTGCTGTTACTAGGTCTAAAGAAAAAATGATTGTAGTTAAATCTTTTAAAGCGATAGATATGTCTATTTCACCAACAAATTTAAATGCTCAATGTTTTAAAGAGTTTATACTTCATTGCGATAATATAAATTCTAGTTTATCAACTGAAAAGAAAACCTTACCTTTAGAAACAAGTTTCGAAAGAGATGTTAACGTTTCTCTATCAAAATACATATTGGAAAGAAATGGTTTATATTTATTATCAAAATATAAAATTGGAACCAAGAGGATTGATATTGCGATTTTTGATAAATTTTCAAAAAAAGTCATATTGGGACTTGAATTGCATCAGTGGAAAAATGCAAAAACTGAAATTTTGGAAGAGTTTGACAAACAATCTTTCGTAAAGACAAGAGGTTATGAAATATTTAATATCTTTGAAATTAATTGAAGAAAAAATAAGGAAAAAATAATAAAAGAAATAGTTTCTAAAGTTACTTAATTAAATCGACCAAAGCATTTTTAACAAATTTAGATGCTCCACCATCATATATTAGTGTTGCTCTTGATTGAATTTCAGGTCTTGCATCATGACGTGTTACAGATGTTCCGGCAAAATCCATCATTTCAACATCATTTCCAGAATCTCCAAAAACCAAAATATCTTCTTTTTCAAATTTATAATATTTTTTATTTATATATTCTAAAGCTGTTGCCTTATTGGTATTCTTAATGATTATTTCAATGAATTTAGAACCAGTATTTGCATAATCAACTTTACTACTTACTCTAGATAATAAATCAATTAAATTTAAAGGATTATCAATATCATTTAAAAAATCTATGCAAAATTTTGTTATATTTTTTAAATCCTTGACACTATCAACAATTGTGTATTTGAAAACTCCATTATTATCTTCATGTTTTAAGACAGCATTAAACATTTTATCAAATTGATTGGATTTATTTTTGACAAAATAAATGTTTTCATCTTGACCATAGGCAAAAATTAAAGTTGCATTAGGAGCAACCTCATCTAAAAATCACATGATTTTAGGCATTTCTGTTTGAATAATTTCATCATCTAAAATTTTGTTTAAAATCAATTTTTTGGAGTCTATCGAATATATTTGACAACCATTAGTGCCGATAACAATTGAATTTTTAGGCATCTTTATTTTAAATTTTTTGATAATGCTTAAAATATCTTTGTAGTGTCTACCAGTAGCGATTGAAAATTTTCTATTATCTTGCTCAATAACTCTGTGTAATTCATTAATAACTTCATCATAGATAATATTTTTTTTATCCTTGTGATGAAGTAGTGTTCCATCCAAATCAGAAACTATTCATTTAAATTTACTCATAAAACCACCTTCTCAAATTATATTACATTATTAATTAAAATTAAAATTTTGTTGCTAATTTGATTAGCATATTTTTATCGATCACTTCTTCAGGTTTTAGTGTTAATTTTTCTTCAGTTTTGGTTCCGTCATAAATGATGGTGTTAATATCAGTTAACCCAATAAAGTTTAATAAACCCTCAAGGTATTCATCAAATAAAGCAAATGGATATCAATTAACAATTGATCCTTGCGCTAAAATCAATTGAACTTTAACTTTAGAGTTAAGTAACCCAAAACTTTCTCCGTTACCCTTATATTTATATTTAAATGTTTTATTTGCTTGCAAAACATTATCAAAATACGATTTCAACGATGTCGGGATATTAAAATTAACCATCCCTGCAGAAATAACGATCTTATCAGCTGATTTTAATTGATCAATTAAAGCATCAGATTCATCATTGAAAAAAGTTGATAACGTTTTAGAATTTAATGCTTCCGAAATTTTCTTATTTTCATTTAAATCTAGAAAATCAATAATATCATTTGGATTAGTTAATTTGTAATTTTCAATAAAAAAATCAACAGCCTCATTAGTTATTGATTTTTTTACAGAAAGACTGCTTTTTATTACTAGTACTTTTTTCATATTTTATTCCTTATTTTTATAATTTTTTGTTGAAAGTGGTTTAGGTATTTCATTTCTTTTATGTTGAGTAATTTGATGCTGTTTTTCAATATCATTTTTGATATTATTATTAGTATTTTCATTTTTCATAAATGATTCAAATTCACTATATGTGAATCCTAATTCTTTTTCATCTTCTTGATTATCTCATAATCCTGCCGAAGGTGGTTTATTAATAATTGTTTTTGGTAAATCTAAAAGTTTAGATATTTCAAAAACTTCAGATTTATGTAGTTGAACTATTGGCAATAAATCACAAGCTCCATCACCATACTTTGTGAAATAACCTAAATAGTATTCAGCTAAGTTATCAGTTCCTAAAACTAAAAAATCTTTTTCTTGAGCTATTGCATATATGGTCGACATTCTTAGTCTTGCTTGTAAATTCCCTTTGGAAATATCTTTTGAAAGTTTTAGTTTTTCAGAAATTATTTTAAATTCATTTTTAAGTTCAACAATATTATAATCAAGACCAATTCTTTCGCATAATTCAATTCCGTCTTTTTCATCTTGTGGTCTATTGGATATCGGCATAATAACACCTAATGAATTATTAGGAAAGGCATTCTTAGCAATTGCTCCAACAAGAGCTGAATCAATTCCACCACTTATTCCTACAATTACACCCTTAGCGCCAGTTTTGGCAACTTCTCTTTTGAGTCAAGAAACTAAATAATCATAATATTTTAAATAATCCATATATTTGTTCCTTTTATTTATTATATATTAAATTTTTTTAGAATTTCATCAATATTAATTTCATCAATTTCTTTGATTTTATCATTAGTTTTTCTAAATACATCATTTATTTTTTGTTCTGAAGAACTTATTGTTTCATCACTAGATTCGGTTGTATGAACGACATTAAAATAACCCTCTTCAGTATTGGTGGATAAGTCACTCTGTATAGAAATATTTAAAATATCTTTTGATATTTTTGTAAAATTACTATCTAAAACTTGAGTTTTATTATCTACCTTATATTTTTCTATCATAATACCATTTGAGTTTCTAATAACGAAAGTAGAATCATTTGCTTTTGTTATGGATGTAATGATTGTAGGTTTGGAACTAATTAAAGTAATTATTTTTCCGCCTTTTGATGCTCTTGTTGAATATGCAAATTTTGAAAAATTAATTTGTTTAATTTTATTTTTATCATTCATCAATAATATTTTATCTTGACTATTAGCAATAACAAATGATGTAACAGTATTTTTATCTAATTTTATTA
>CAMRBO010000040.1 GCA_947040465.1 uncultured Mycoplasma sp. | reverse complement strand
TTTTGTTAATTTTATGAACATTTATATTTTTAAGTTGTTTTTTAAGTTATTATTAATAAATATGATTTCATTAAAAGGTAAATTTATAAAATACATTTATAGAAATATAGAGAATGATTTTTCTGTTGCTATTTTTAGGTTAGATAATGAATCACAAACTGAAAACACTGAAAAATATTCTTTCGGAACAAATATAACTGTCTCAATAAAAAGCATAGATATTTCTGTTAATAAAATTTATAAAATTCAAGTTTCTGAATCTAAGAGCAATAAATATAAAGATAGTTTTGAACTAATATCTGTTGAAAAAAATATTGTTGATTCCAACGAAGCAGCGATAGATTATTTGTCTTCTAAAAAATTTACAAACATAACAAAACAAACTGCAACAAAAATAATAAATGAATTAGGATTTGATTTTCTTAAAAACCCAACACATTATGAAGATCAACTGAAAAAAATTATTACTGAAAAAAAATCTATTTTACTATTGGAACAGATAGATTCAGAGAAAATTTATCAAAGAGTTTTGGATAAATTTTCTCTGAATAATTTGTCAATGCGTTTATTATATATTATTGAGAAAAAATATAAAAATGAAGAGCTACTATTTTTTTTAGAAAATGATGTTTATTCTATTCTAGAATGAAGTGAAAATATAAATTTTTTTGATGTAGATAATATTGCAGAAATTTTTTTAACAAGTTTTTCAAATGATATAAGAATTGAAAAATATATTTCTTGATCATTGATAAATTTATCTTTTTCTAATGGTTCAACAATTTTTGCAATAAAAGATTTATATTTTTCAATAGCTAAAACTTTTGGAATAACTAAGGAAGATTTTATGGAAAGTGTAAAAAGATTGGTAGTGAAAAAAAATGTCATATTATCAGATAACAAACAATCTATAACATCTTCATTAATATATGATAAAGAAGTGTATATTGCTCAAAGATTAAAAGAAATAAATACTAAAGAATTACCGATTTTTCCAAATGAAATAATTAGCAATAATATTGATGAAATTCAAAAAGATGCACTGGAGTATTCATTAAATAACCCAATCACTATCATTTCTGGATATCCAGGAACCGGGAAGACAACTTTGGTAGACAAATTGGTCAAAAATTTAACACAATCAGAAGCAAATACCTTTAACCTTTTGGCTCCAACGGGAAAAGCAGCATATCAAATATTTTTAAAAACGGGTCACACAGCTAGAACAATTCATTCATTTCTTGGCATGAAAAAAGGGAGCAATTTTTTTAAAATAAATGAGCAAAATCCTTCCAATGTTAAAACATTAATTATTGATGAATTTTCAATGATAAATATTGATTTATTTTATTCTCTTTTAATTGGTTGCCCTGATTTAGATAGACTAATTTTAATTGGCGATAAAAACCAATTACCTTCAATTGGTGCTGGTTATTTATTGAACGATATTATTGCTGCCAATAAATTTAAAACTTTTCTATTACAAAAAATTTATCGTCAAGAATTAGGATCATCAATCATTGAAACAGCTTTAATTATTAATGATAAAAAAATGCCCAACTTCAATGATAAAGAATCAATATTAATTGAAGAAAATGAGTCAAAAGCAAAGTTTAAAATTCTTGAAAAAATTGATTATTTTGTACAAAATGGCATTGAGTTAGGAGACTATCAAATTTTAGTTCCAATGTATTCTGGTGAATGTGGTATTGATAGATTAAATACTTTAATTCAAAAAAAATATTCAAAAAATAAAAAAAATATTGAAATTAGAGGTCAAATCTTCTATATAGATGATAAAGTCATTCAGATTGAAAATGATAACGAAGCAAATGTATTCAATGGTGAGATTGGATACATTAAAGAATTTAATGGAGTGAATAAAATTAATGAAATTGTGGTTCAATTTGAGGATGGAAAAATTATAAAATACACTTTGGCAAACTTCATTAAAAATATAAAGTTGGCTTATGCTATTTCTGTACATAAATTTCAAGGAAGTGAATCTAAAAATATAATTTTGGTCATATATTATTCTCACTATGCTTTATTGAGTAAAAAACTTTTATATACAGCAGTTACAAGAGCTATTGAAAATCTTATAATATTTGGTGAAAAAAGAGCTATTGAGGTATGTATTAACAATGATAATGATTCTAAAAGATTGGGAAATATTTTAGAACTTTTATCAAACTAAAAAATGTATAATTTAAATATGAAAATTATTATTGGTTTAGGCAATCCTGGAGAAGAATACAAAGATACAAGGCATAACATTGGTTTTCAAGTTATAGATTTAATTTGTGAGGAATATGATGCCACACTAAATATCCATAAGTTTGGAGGAGAATTTTTTATGGAAAAAGATTTAATAATCGCTAAACCCCTTACCTTTATGAATAATAGTGGAAAATTTGTTAGAGAAATAATGCATTTTTATAAAATAAAGATTGAAGATATTTTTGTTATTTATGATGATTTAGATTCTGATGTTGGTAAGGCAAAAATAAAAACCTTTGGTTCTTCTGGAGGCCACAACGGAATGAAAAACATCATTGAAGAACTTGGAACTGATGAGATAAAAAGACTAAAAATTGGAATAGGAAGACCAAAAAACATAAAAACTGTTTCCAAATATGTTTTGAATAATATACCTAAAAGCGATGTGTCAACATTGGATAAAGTCAAAAGTGAGGCAGCAAAAGTTGCTATCAGTTTTGTATATAATGATATAAGATTGGTTATTAATAATTTCAATGGAAAACATAAAACATAAAAAAATATTGGCTGTAAGTGGCGGAGTAGATTCAATGTTCTTATTAAATAAATTAAAAAATGAAAATATAATTGTGGTTCATGTCAATTACAACCTTAGAAAAGACGTTATTGTAGATCAAGAAATTATTAAAAAATTTTGTAAAATATATAATTTGCAATTTGAAATGTTGTCCATTAATAAAAAACATATTGGAAATTTTCAAGAATGAGCCCGAAATCAAAGATTTGATTTTTTTAAAATGATTTACGATAAATATGATTGTGACGAATTAATAATTGCTCATCACAAAGATGATTTTCTAGAAACTGCACTTATGCAATGAATTTCCAAAAAGCAACCATATTATTTTGGCATTAATGTTCATGTTAATATTAATGGAATGAATATTTCAAGGCCTTTAATTTTTAAATATTGAAAATTTGAGATATATGAAATAAGTAATCAATTAAAATTATCATTTAATGATGATTCTTCGAATTTCACAAATAAATATAAGAGAAATGAATTGAGAAATGAATTGAACACGAAGTCTTTGTTAATAAAACAAATTTTATTAAAATCATTTCAAAAAATAAATAATGAAAAATCCTTAAGAAATATAGAAATAATAAAAAAATATTTTGAATGATCAAAAAAATCATTCAATATTAATTATTTAATTGAAAATGATGATTACTCAAATGACTTAATTTTCAAATTTTTGATAACTCATTTCAAAAAAATAAATATTAATTCAAATATTTTAAAAGCAATTAAAAATTTTCTATTAGTGGAAAATGGCGATAAATCTTTCTTACTTTCTAACAATAATAAAATAAGTAAATTAAAGAATAATGTTATTATTAAATAAAAATCAATTATAATTATTTATTAAATAGAAAAAAGGTGCTTGTGAACGAAGATAAAAAAGAGAAAACTCCCAAAAAGAAAAATTGATTTTTGATTATTGCCATTATATTGCTTTTAGTCTTTTTCGGTTTCTTTTTATATAGTATATTTCAAAGCAATGGAATACAAATTGCTGAAAGTGTTTTTTGAGATAAATATTATTTAGCAGCAATGTCAAATACTGATGATACTTATTTTTCTTCAATAATAGTTACTGATTACCAACGTTTAATGGAAGTGACATTTGTTCAGGATGGTGTAACTCAAGGAACATATTTAGTTGGATTAACTAGTGCTAATTCACCACTTACTCAAGAACAGTGAACCCTTGCTATACAAAACGGTTCTGGACCAAATGGTATATATACTGGTACAGCGGTTGCTAAACAAAATATTTTTGTTACTTTCTTATTTCAATTTGGACCAATATTATTAATTTTATTAGTTACATTCTTTATGTATAGATCACAAATGAAGGGTTCTGGCGGTGGAATGTTTAACCCTGGTAAAAATCAAGCAGAAAAAATTAAATCAAACAAAAAATTTAGTGATATTGCAGGAAATATAGAGGTTAAAGAGGAAGTTGAAGAATTAGTAGATTATCTAAAAAATCCTAAAAAATATTCAAGTGTAGGTGCAAGGATACCTAAAGGGATTCTTTTAGGTGGTCCTCCTGGAACAGGAAAAACACTTGTTGCAAAAGCGACAGCCGGTGAAGCTAATGTTCCTTTTTACTTTATATCAGCTTCTAACTTTGTTGAAATGTTTGTTGGTGTAGGTGCAAAAAGAGTGCGTGAAATGTTTAAAGAAGCAAGAAAAAATTCTCCAGCTATTATATTTATTGATGAACTTGATGCAGTTGGTAGAAGTCGTGGTGCCGGAATGGGTGGTGGAAATGACGAAAGAGAACAAACACTTAACCAATTATTAGTTGAAATGGATGGAATTACTGAAAATGCCGGAATATTAGTAATGGCTGCAACAAATCGTCCTGATGTTTTAGATCCTGCATTATTAAGACCCGGAAGATTTGATAGAATTATTACTGTGGGACTACCTGATGTCAAAGAACGTGAAGACATTCTAAGATTACATGCAAAAGGTAAAAGAATGGATAAATCTATTTCTTTTAAAGGTATTGCTAAAAGAACTCCTGGTTATTCAGGAGCTCAACTTGAAAATGTTATTAATGAAGCTTCATTATTATCAGTAAGAGAGGATACAGGAGTTATTACTATTGAACAAATAGATGAAGCTATTGATAGAGTTATGTCTGGACCTGCCAAGAAAAATAGAACTATCTCTAAAGAAGAACTTGAAATGGTTGCTTATCATGAAGCTGGTCATGCTGTTGTTGGTATAATGATTCCAGGTGGAAATAAAGTTCAAAAAATCACTATCATTCCTCGTGGGGAAGCTGGTGGATATAATTTAATGATTCCAGAAAAAGAAAAATATTATTCTTCTAAATTAGATTTAGAAGCATCTATAAAATCATTTATGGGTGGTAGAGCTGCTGAAGAAATAATTTATGGTAAAAGATCTATTTCTAATGGAGCTAGTGATGATATTTCTAAGGCAACTGATATAGCTAGAAGAATGGTTACAGAGTGAGGTATGTCAACTGCTCTTGGTCCT
>CAMRBO010000039.1 GCA_947040465.1 uncultured Mycoplasma sp. | reverse complement strand
TAAGAAGAACCGAATTAGAAGATCTCCTGAATACCATAAATAACTCTTTTTTATTATTTCATAATAAAAAAGAAAAGAACTAATATAGTCATTTTTAATCGATAATTATTATTTAGAATATTAAGTTTATTTTTATTTTCCCACTCTTTTTTAATTTATTTATTAAAAAATGTAAACGAGCAAAATTATAAAACTAAATATTAGATTTATAATCTCAAATATTTAGTTTTATACATTTGTTGAATTTTCAACAATACTTTGTTTAAATTTAAATAACTTATTTGAATATGTCTAATTTTCCTTTAGTCAAGTTTTTTAAATTAACACCTTTTGAAAAAATAGACTAGGACATAAATTTGAGATAATCCAAGAAAAAAGTGTTTTTTATGTCAAAATAACTAAACATACTGAATGAATGAATATAAATTTTTAATTTATATGAAGAAGATTATTTTCAATGAAAAATTAGAATATATAATATGTGCTATAATATAAATATGAAAAGGTCGTTTTATGAAAAATCAATTAACGGTAACAAAATGAATATTTTTGTTAAGTTCTACAGCAGTATTGGTATCTACTTGTGTCAGGAGTGACAAATAAAATAGTCCAAAATTTAAATACACATACATCAAATATTAATAATTATAAAAATAATGAATCTATTAAAATCACATCTTCTAAAATCTTAACAAAAGATATTGTTGTTTCATTGGGTTGAGATTTAAAATCTGAAATAACTTTGAATGATTGAAAAACTATGGCTCCTGATATCGAAAAAATTGATGGTGCATTTAATGAAAATATAATATTAACATCAATCATCATCCCTGCTTCTATAGTGTCAATTGGTGAGTTCTCTTTTAATAGTACCGCATTATTAAAAACACTAATGTTTGAAACTGGTTCTCAATTGACAACCATTGCTAAAAACTCTTTTTCCTTTTCTTCTATTAATTCAATAACTGTCCCTTCCTCTGTAACATCGATTGAATCATATGCTTTTCACGGTACACATTTATTGAAAGACTTTCTATTTGAGAAAAACTCCAATTTAGCAACTATCAGTAATTATGCTTTTGAAAATAGTGAATTATCCTCAATAGTAATTCCATCTTCTGTTACATTTATTGGGAGCAATTCTTTTGCAGGCACATCTAGTTTGAATAGTTTTACTTTTGAACCCAATTCAAAAATAGAGGAAATTACTGGATATGCGTTTTCTAATTCTGCCTTGCCTTCAATCACCATCCCTGCTTCTATCAAAACAATTGATGGAGCTTTTGCAAATACAAATAAATTGAAGTCAATAACTTTTGAACCCAATTCAAATTTAAATAAAATCGGTGGAGCAACTTTTTCTTCTTCATCTATATCTTCAATTGTAATTCCTAAAAGTGTAACTGTTATTGAATATGCTGCTTTTTATAATACACGCTCTTTATTATCAATATCATTTGAAGAAAATTCTAAATTAAAAGAAGTTGGCGACCACGCGTTTTATTATTCATCTATATCTTCGATAATTATTCCTGATTCAACTAAAATAATTGGCGATTATGCATTTAATGCTTGTCAAAAATTAGAATCAATTGAAATTTCAAATAATGTAAATGTTATAGGTAAAAATTCGTTTTTTGGTACAAACTCATTGGTTCATATAAAAATGCCAATAACTCTTAAATCTTCTCCTCATCATTTTGGTTTCACTTCTATTCAATGAAATGCAATTCAATGAGTTCCGGTTACAACTAATATATTAGGAGGTTCTCATATAGTTTCTGATGTTGAAATGATTCCGGCAAATAACTATAGTGATGAAGAAATAAAAATCTATGTATTTAATAATTTGTTAAATTTAGCACCATTAAGCATAACAAATTCAAATATTTTTATATCCGGCTTAACTAGAAATAATTTATCTGGAAAAATAAATTTTAGTGTTACTGTTAATAAATTTTTTGCTGGAAGTGAAATTGAACAAACTGATGGCTTTGCTCCAGTCGATATAACATTAACTGGTTTTAAAAAAGTTTTACCAAATGTATTTAGCTCAGAAACATATGTCGTTCCTAATTCTTCAGAAATTAATTCACAAGATTATAGCAACTTACAAATTATCGATTTCCTAAAAACAAAAATTAAAAATGAATTACCTACTAATTTCATTTTAAATTTAGATGAAGAAACAAGAGTTGATAATGGCATATATGGAACAATAAATTTTTCAATTACAATGACTAATTATTATGACTCATTTGGAAATTTGAATAATGTTCCTTGTGATCCTATAGAAATTACTTTATCTGGCTTTAAGATTTTAAGTAATACAGAAATACTAGGCGGGAAACATTCTATTGGTTCTTCAGAAATTTTAGCAAGTGATTATTCAGAAGGAAAAATTAAAGAATATATTTTTAATGAATTAGTTATAGGTATCAAACCTAAAAATTTAACAATAAATAATGTTGTTTTATCGGAAAATATAGTAAATAACTTGGATGGAAAAATAAATGTTATCGTTTTATTGAATAAATATATTGATGAATATGGAAAAGAACAAACAATTGGTTTTCCTCCTATTCAAATTACATTTTTTGGGTTTAAGAAAGTTAATACAAATATTCTTGAACCAGAAACATATCATATTCCAGATTCTTCTATTGTCAGTGTTGGCGATTATGGAAATGATGAAATTATTGAATTTTTAAATTCAAAAATTGTACATGAAGTACCATTAAACTTTGAAATTAATTTAATTGAAGGATCTAGAATAGATAATGAAAATGATGGGATTATTTTTGCTCAAGCTACAATGATTAATTATTACGGATTAGATGGAAGTGTTAAAAATACTGTTAGTGATCCTATGGATGTTACATTGATTGGTTTTAAGGAAATAGATAATTCATCATCAAATATTAATTATATTTTGCTGGGAACAATTTCTGGGTTATCAGTAATTCTTTTGGTTGTTAATATTATTCTTTGAATAAAAATAAGAAATGATAAAAAAAGAAATGATATTAATTATTATACCGAATAAGTTGTAAAATTATTTTTGACAATTATGACAATAATAAGTCCCTCTTTTGTTTATAGGTGTTTTAGTTATTATAGTATTGCATTTATTACAGGGTTGGTCTTTTTTATTATAAACATTTAAGTAGTTTTGAAACATTCCTAAGTGATTGTCATCAAAAGAAAAAGTAGAAACAGTAGTTCCTTTATTTTCAATTGCCAGGTTCAATATTCTTTTCGATTCTATAACAATTAATTTACATTCATTTATTGTGATTTCTCCACCTAATTTAAATGGAGAAACTTTTGCGCTAAATAATATTTCACAAGCATATATGTTCCCTATTCCAGAAACGATTGATTGATCTAACAATATTGTTTTTATGGCCTTTTTGGATTTACTAATTTTAGTATATAGGTATTTAGCATCAAATAAATTATTCAAGGGGTCAATAGCTATTTTTACTAGTTCTAAAGAAGATGAAAGTTCCGTGTTTTTATAAAGCGTAAAAGTTCCAAATTTTCTAGTGTCATGATAATACAGATTCATGTTTTCTAATTCAAATATTAAATGAATATGCTTATCACCAATTGTTTTATCCAAAGATTTAATTAAATATTTCCCCTCCATTCTTAAATGACTAACCATTGTGTAGCCACTATTCAAAGAAAAAATTAAATACTTACCAAGTCTTTCAACCTTTTCAATTGTAGAACCTTTTAAGTGGTTTTTAAAATCAATAACAGAAACATTTTTAATCATTTTTTCCGCAAACACATTTATATTAATTATTTTTTGTCCACTTATTTTTTTATTTAAATAATTAACAACAGTTTGGACTTCAGGTAATTCAGGCACAAAACTTCCTTATTCTTTAATATTATAATTATATTATAAATCATTATATAATTTATAAATACAAATTTATGATGAAAGGAATTTATAAATGGCAAATAAAGAAGATTATTTGAAAAATAAAATCATTAATTTAATTTCTATTAGTACAAGAGATAGAACAATTTTTACCAAATTAAATTCAAATGACATTTTTAATCCATTTATTTTTTATGGTAAAAAAGATGTTAATTCACTATTTGATAATGATAAAACAGCCAAATTATCTAAAAAAAACAATTGACCTGAATTGGAAAAAAAATTAAGAGAAATTAAAGGAATTAGAGAATTTATGAGATTTATTGAAAGTAAATCAATATTTATTCCTAAAAGCAAAGTTAAATTACTATCATCTTCATTCTCTCAGAATAAAGATACAGTATTGGATTATCTCAAAACAAAGTTTGAATTATTAGATAAAAAATTAATTAATTTAGATACCATAGCTAGAACAAGAGAAGCTGATACTGGAGAATGATGTTTATATTTGGCTAGATATTTTTTGGTAGGTTCTCTTTCTAACGGAGATATGATTAAGGCGCCTATTCTTTATAAAAATGTTGGTATCAATTTATCGGACGCTTCTTTGAAAAGTAAGGATGGCGATCTTCGAATAAATGAAAAATTAATTGTCCATTTAATAAAACAAGAAAAAAAGAACGCTCTACTTCTTAAGGTATGAAATGAAATAACTGATATTGATAATGCTATTAAATTTATTAATTTTAATTTTGGATTTAATTTGAAAATACCTAATGTGCAAACCGATTTTATTAATGAAGATATGCCTAAAACTAGAATAAGATTAGGAAAAGAATTAATTATTGAAGATACATATATATTTGGATTTTTTAAACCAAATGGAGGTAAATTAAAACAAGATCTTGAGCATATAATTAATATTAAAGCCGATGTATTTGGAGATGAAAATAAAGTTAAGATTCTTGATTCAAGGAAATTAATTTTGGATGAAGATAGTCATTGACTTCAAATCAGTTCTCTAAACTTAAGTCAATTATTTGCCTTAAATTTATCCTTAAAATCAGACACTATAATACATGGACCGCCAGGAACAGGGAAAAGCGAGACAATCGCAAATATAATTGCAAATATAATGATGAATAACAAAACTGCGTTAATGGTTTCTGAAAAAAAAGCTGCATTAGATGTTTTGTTAGATAGATTGGGACCTTTAAAAGATTTTGGTATGTTTTTTCAAGATACAAAAATCACAAAAGATAAAGTTATTTTTTATCAAACAATAAAAAAATTGAGCGATATTTATAATATTAACGATCAAATACAAATCGAATTTTCATATAGTGAAAATGTTTTTGAGTCCCTAATTAAAGAAAAGTATCAATTAAATAAGGCTTTTATAATAATGAAAAAAATCAAAGAATGGAATACAGGAAATTTTGATTATAATGAT
>CAMRBO010000038.1 GCA_947040465.1 uncultured Mycoplasma sp. | reverse complement strand
TCTACACGTACTGACACACTCTTTCCCTACACGACGCTCTTCCGATCTTGAACTCAAGGCAGAATTGTTTTTAGACACAAATAATTAGGAGAAAGATGAAAGTTAGAGCATCAGTAAAGACAATGTGTAAAGATTGTAAAATAATAAAAAGAAAGGGCGTTGTGCGTGCTATTTGTATTCAACCAAAACACAAACAAAGACAAGGTTAATTAATGGCTAGAATATTAAATGTTGAGATTCCAAATAATAAGCGTGTAGTTATATCACTTACATATATTTTTGGAATTGGAAAAAATTTATCTAAGAAAATATTAGAAGAAACAAAAATAAGTGAGGATACTAAAGTTTCCAACCTTACAGAAGACGAACTAAGTGCAATAAGAAAAGCTGCAAGTAAATATATTACTGAAGGTGATTTAAGAAGAGAAGTTGGAATTAACATTAAGCGTTTAATGGAAATTAAATCTTATCGTGGAATTCGTCATAGAAAAGGATTACCAGTTAGAGGGCAAGTAACTAAGAAAAATGCTCGTACTAGAAAAGGACCAAGAAATAGTCCGACTGGTAAGAAGAAGTAGGGGGATGTAATTATGGCTAAAAAAACTAAAAAAAGAGTTATTGTTAGTGGTGTAGCACACATTCACTCAACTCATCAAAATACAATAGTTACATTTGCTGATGAGCAAGGAAATGTATTTGCTTGATCATCATCAGGAGCTATTGGTTATAAAGGTACTAAGAAAAAAACTCCTTATGCAGCAGGTCTGGCAGCAGCAGCAGCATCGGAAGAAGCAAAGAAATTTGGGATTAAAGAAGTTGACGTCAAATTAAAGGGTATTGGTCCTGGAAAAGACGCAGCTCGTAAACAAATAGAGGTTTCAGGAATAGTAATTAAAGGAATTGAAGATGTTACTCCAATTCCTCACAATGGTACTAGACCACCTAAGAAAATTTTAAAGAGAAGGAGAGCATAATGCCTAAAATAACTAAAATTAATTATAATGAAATTAAATCTAAAAAAATTTCAGAAAATAATACAACTTTTATAATCCAACCTCTTGAAAGAGGTATGGCAAATACATTAGGGACATCAATTAGAAGAGTGTTGCTTTCATCAATTTATGGTGTTTCATCATTTGCAGCAAAAATAAGTGGAATATCACATGAATATTCTCCTATTGCTGGAGTAGATGTTGATGTTATTACGTTACTATCGAATTTATCTTTAATTAAATTCAATTATAATTCAGATGTTTTTCAAGAAGACACAATTATCAAAATATATTTTAAAAATGAAAAAGAAGGTGTGGTAAAAGTTAGTGACTTAAACATTCCTTCTGAATTACAATTAGCTACTAGTGGTGATTTTGTAATTGCTAATGCAGTTAAAAAGGGTGAACTAGAAATAGAATTATTCTTAAGAGCTGATAGAGGTTATTATGATTCAGATTACAATAAGATAATTATTAAAGAAAACATTTCAAAAATGGATTCTAAAATAAAAATTGGAACAATTATTGCTATGGATTCAAACTTTTCTCCAATCGTAAAGGTTTCGACAAATGTTGAAGAATTAAATACTTCATCTTATGCAGTTCAAGAAAAATTAGAATTCACAATTGAAACTAATGGAACTATAGAAGCAAAAGAAGCGCTATCACAAGCTGGAGAAATAATGATTGCACATATGCAAGTTATTGGTAATATTGAAAATCTAGATTTACATAATATTTTTGAAGATGAAACTCCTAAAAAAGAAGATTCAAAATTTGAATTAATGACTATTGATGATTTAGATTTAACTGTTCGTTCAACTAACGGTTTAAGAAGAGCGAAAATATCGAAAGTATCAGAATTAATTTCATTATCAGAATCAGAATTAAAAAATATCAATTCAATTGGTGAAAAATCAGTTAATGAAATAGTTGCAAAATTAGAAGAATTAAAAATAGTTTTGAATAAAGGGGATGAATAATGGCTAATCCACATCAACTCTTTAGAAGAAACGCAACATGAAGAAAACAAATTGCTCGTTCTTTAGCAACTGATGTAATTGTTTACGGTAGAATTACTACTACTGAAACAAGAGCAAAAGAAATTAGAAGACATGTTGAAAAAATGATTACTAAAGGTAAGATTAATACTTTGGCTTCTAGAAGGTCAGCAGCAGCATTTTTAAGAGATGTTAAAACAAAAGATGGTGTACCAGCTTTAAAACATTTATTTGAAAATCTAGCTCCTAAATATAAAGACCGTCAAGGTGGATATACTAGAATAATTAAATTACCAGCTCGTCAAGGAGATGCAACTAAAATGGCAATTCTTGAATTAGTAAAATAATTCCTATAAAACAACAAATAAAAACACCAGTAACTAATGGTGTTTTTATTTGTATAAAATTTAATAATGATGATAACACAGAACCTAATGTATCATATGATATCTTTAATGCATTAGATTCTTATAATAGAAATTTATCATATTTAATTAAAGAATATGGTAGTATTCCTGAAAAAATAACTTCAAGTTTGGTGGAAAATCCTGACGATGTACTTTTTCTAAAAAATTATGATAACGACCAAGTAGGACTTAATCCCGAAAGAATTTATTATGGTAATTATATTGGTACCACATATGGTTTCAATGAATCTTTATATGCTAAAAAAGAAAATAATTTTATTTATTCATCTTTAACTTTAGAAAATGCAAAAGTTAAAGCTGCCAGAATTGATCCTTCAAAAGTAATCATTGTTTATAACTTAGCAGGTGAAGTAGTTAATCCAGGAATTGAACTAAATGAGGATTTAGAATTAAAAACAACAAGTAATGCTCTTTTTGATTCTGAAGGAACTATTTTAGATAATATTTATCGAACATTAATTATTAAAAAATAAACTTTTATTATTAAAAATTATTTATGAATTTTTAAGTGATAATCAAATAAATTAATAAGCAATATATATTTTTAATAATTTAGAAACACTTTCAAATTTATTAATTATTTCTGATTTTGTTAGATCTATTTTGATTTCTTTTTCTGCAAGAATAATTACTCTATTGGTCATTTGGTTAATGGAATCTACATCATGAGATATAAGAAAAAGGGACGTATTATTTTTATCACAATATTCAATAATAAAGTTTTGAATATTATTTTTTATCGCAATGTCTAGACCTGTTGTAAATTCATCTAAAAATAAAACTTTGGGTTTGTTTAAAAGCGCTATTGTAACATTCAACCTCTGCTTTTGACCGCCTGATAGTTTAGAAATTTTATTGTTTAAAATATTTTTTAATTGGAATGTTTCTAGCATATAGTTAAATTCCTCAACATCAATATTAGATATGTTGTTAAGTTTGATGATAAAATCAATCATATCTTTCACAGTTAGACCTGTTGGAAATTCAAAATCTTGGAATTGAACACCTAAATATTCATAAGGATTATTCTTTTTGTGCTCAAAATGATAGATTATCTCTCCACCACTGGCTTTTCTTGTTCCAGACAATATTTCAACCATTAAAGTTTTTCCAGCACCATTAGGCCCTAAAAAAGCGATACTTCCCCCTTTATATAAATTAAAAGAAATATTTTCAAAAATAATCTTATCTCCCTTTAAGGTTTTTATTTTACAAGTTAAATTCTTTACTTCAATAATAATTTCTTTATCATCATCATATTTGTCATAAAATTTTTCCAAACTATCATAAGGGTTGGGTGTTACTTTTGATTCAATAATGTTAATTTCATCTCAAATTGTCATTTTTCTTTCTTTATTCATTTATTGCTCCTTCTAATAATTTCGACATTATCTACTAGACCAACTAAATTTTTTATATGATATAAAATTAAATCCAACAAAAATAATGGGAGGCATTACTAGATTTAGGATTTTTTGTCATGACGCAATAATAATAATGGGTTCACTGCCTGTGTTTGAGATAACAAAATCTTTAAAATCAAAGATGCTTGAGGAATCTAAATCAATGGGCATTATTAGTACATTATTTAATAATGATGTCGAATAATTTATTGGAGAAAATAAACTCATATACTTAATTGCGTCTATTCCACCTATAACTGATATTGGGATAAAGTGACCTGCAAGAATAAGGGTTAATAACATAAAAGATAAACCCGTTAATTGAACAGTTGCTGATTTTTTGGAAACAGAAGCCAAAAGAATCCCTGTTGCTATGGAAGTTAAATAAAACATTATTAAGGCAAATAAAAATTCACCTCAATTAATGTAGCTTAATGCTTCGGGTGCTTTAATGTTTAAAAAACAAAGAAACAATATAATAACGAATAAAGTTGATAAGAAGCACATAACAAAAAATCATATTGCAACAATCAAGTTATATTTGATTGGCGTTATACTAGAAGTTGATATTCTCCTTAAAACAATGGATTGTTTAATTTCTACCAACATTTGTGGTAAAGAGATCAAGGTTATTGGTAATACAGATAAAGTTATGAATGCCGGAAATGCTGAGACAAAAAAACTCATATTTCCATCATCAGTACTATTGCCGACCATGTAATATATAACCATAAAAGAAAATGGTAATAAAATAGTTGTAAGTGGCCCTATTTTAGATTTTCAAAATAATTTATTTATTAAAATCAATATAGATGATTCAGGATAAAATTTATTCATATTTTAAATTATAAACTATCCCTCATAATTTTTGTATTTTTTTGTATTTTGTAGTAAATATCTTGAACTTTATTAATGAAACCTTCTAATGACAATATGTTAAAAATAACGGAATATATTGTTTTGGATAAATTACAAAAATCTTCTAACTTTTCTTTCGTTAGCGAGAAGAATATTTTCCCTTTTGATTTATCAAAAATAGCAAGAGAATTTATTTCTTTAAAAATTATTTCTTGCTTTTCTGTATTCTTTCATTCATTAAATTTTTTTAATGAATTGAACTTTTGTATCAAAAATACATTTGATGATTCGATTGAGGATGTCATTGAATATGAAATAGAACACAGCTCAACAAATTGTAAATATATTGATGAAAATATATTGTTTAATATGTAATTATGTTTTTCTTCAAACTCAATCATATCATCAGATTTTTCAACAGAAATACAATGATATGCTTTTTTCTTATTTTTATTATCATCAATTATTTCATATAACATATTTTTTTCTTCTATTGATTTCATCTTCATTTCATGATTTTTAATGTTTTGACTATTTTGTTTTTCATACTCTCTATTAAGTGTTTGGATATCTTGCTTTGCAGTTTTATAAAAATACTCAAAATTTAAATTTCATTTTTCTAACTCATTTTTATAATAAATGAGTATCTTAGTCACATTATATAAAAAGTTAATTGTTTCGGTTTCTTCTTTTGATAACGAATCGA
>CAMRBO010000037.1 GCA_947040465.1 uncultured Mycoplasma sp. | reverse complement strand
AGCAAAGCTCGTCAATATCTTCTTTGGTATTATAAAAAGATAAAGAAATTCTAATATATGATTTATCTTTGATATGTTTTAAATATTGATTACAAAAGAAACCTGATCTAACATAAATATTGTTATGTCCCAAATAAGAAGAAACATCTTGTGGTTCAATGCCCTTTACATAAAATAAAACTATTGAATCACCTCTTTTTGAAGAAATTCTGACATTATCTATTTTAGATAAATCATCAAACAAATATTTAGCTAAATCATCAATATATTTATTGACTTCTTTCAAATCTAGTGAATTAAAATAATCCAAAGAAGCATTTAATCCAAATATCCCTGCGAGATGCATGGTCCCAGGTTCATGCATCAAAATAGAATCTTTACTTTTTCATTCATTATTTGCTGTTATATAATCAACGGATCCTCCGCCATATCTTTTGGCATCACATTGATCTAATATTTCTTTTTTAATTGCCAAAACACCAAATCCTGTAGGTCCATAAAATTTATTGGTACTAAAAGCTATAACATCTGAGTTTTTAAAACTTGTTTTTTGATAAGCAACAGCTTGTGCTGCATCATTTATCAAATAAGCGCCCACTTCTTTTGCTCTTCTATATATTAAATCAAGATTTTCTGATGCTTGAAAAGAATTATTTACTTGTGCCAAACAAATCAATTTTGTTTTTTCACTTATATCTTTCAATATTTCTGTAGATAACACTATTTTTGCTCCGGATCTTCTCGCCATTTCTATTCAAGGGATGATGTTTGAAGAGTGATTTAATTTTGATAAAATAATTTCGTCATCTTTTGTAAGCAATTTTTCAAACAATAAAGAAGCATAATTAAGGGAATCTGTTGCTCCCGAAGTAAATATCACTTCATCATCATTACAATCCAATAGTTTTGCAACTTTTTTTCTGGTTTGGTTTATTTTTGAATCAACTTCAATTCCAAGAACGGAATCTTGCGTTCTATTTGAGATAGAAACATTTGTATAAAAATTCGTAATAGCGTCAATCACTATTTGTGGTTTCAGTGTCAACGCTGCATTATCCAAATATACAAGATTGTTTTTCAACATCGGGAAATCTTTAATTCATTTATTCATTTTTATTCCTTTTAAATAATGAAAGGTATTCTATATTTTTGGATTTGCTTCCTAAAATCGGAGATTCTTTTAATTTCATAAATTCGAAATTTTTTTCACTATACAATATTATTTTATCAATTATTTCTTTATGTAACTCAACTTTTGCAAAACCACCTTTAGAAATGTCATTACTGTTTGCCTCATACTGTGGTTTTATCAAAGCGATAAAATGGGTGTTTTGTTTTAAAATGGGTGCTATTACATCAAAAACTTGTTTCAAACTTATAAATGAAACATCACACACTATTAAATCTATTTGCTGATCAAACATATTTTTACTAATTTGTTTTAGATTCGTTTTTTCCAAAGATTTAACCCTAATGTCAGATCTCAATTTGTATTCAAGTTGATTAGTTCCAACATCAAGAGCATAAACAAACTTTGCCCCTCGTTCTAAGAGAACTTGAGTAAATCCTCCGGTTGATGAACCTATATCTAAACAAACTAAGTGTTTGGGATTAATTGCAAATTCTTCTAAAGCGCTTAAAAGCTTGTACGCTCCGCGGCTAACATACTTCTTACTTTCCTTAATTTTTATAATTGCATCACCCTTTATTTTTGTTTGTGGCATTGTAATAGGTTCTTGATTAACAAGTACACTTCCGATTCTTATTAGTGAATCCGCAAGTTTTTCATCATAATTCATTTCAATCAGTTTTTGCAATAAAGTCATGTTAAGAAAAATCCTTCAAAACTTTGATAACATATTGATTAAAATTAATGTTTTTCAAATCATAAAATGATTCTAATCATTGTGAAAAATTCTTTCTTTTAATATTATTTAATATAATAAAATTTTCCAATGTATACTCACAAGGAATTTTTCTTTTCTTATTATAAAACAAGGAAGTTTGGAATGTGTATCACAAATAAACTCCAAAAGAATCTCATTTTAAATCAACAAAATTTTCACTAAAATATTTTGATAATTCATTTATTGAAAAAATAAAATTATCTTGTGTCGGAGTTTTTAAAAGGGCGGTTTCAAAAATTGTTAAATCTTGTTCGGATATTGATGATTCAAAAATAATAGATATTTTAGTGCATAAAAAATTTGTTTGTTTATTTTTGAAAAGCTTTTTATATTCTTTATAATCATTATTTTGTTTTAAATTTTTTTTAATAACTTTAAATTTGTTTGATTTTGATTTGTTCATATAGTCTTCCTATTTTATCTAAAATTTTATTAATAAACTTATATGTTTCGTCAGGGATGTAATCTTTTGATATTTCAACATATTCATTAATAACTATTTTTTTGTCTAATGTTCATAATTCCACAGAAGCACACAAAATAATCGCTCTAGTTAATGGAGATATTCTAGCCCAAGTTCAATCATCATCTAAAAACAATTTTGCTGTTTTTATAAATTTGTGATGATTTTTTTTAATTGATGTCAAAACTTTGAGTTGATCATTATTAATGTTATCTTCAGAAAATATTTTATCAACATCAAGCAATTCGTCAAATAATTCATATTTATAAACTATATTTACGTTATTCATTCTTTGAATTCTACGTTTTTTATATACACCATTGTTGTTATTCATGGTTAAATTATATATATAAATAGAAATTATTAATTATTTCTATTTGAAAAATAATTTTTCTTACCAATTGAAACAGCACTTAAAGTTGGAATTAAGATCATTACAAATATAGGAAGAACGAAAGTTGTCTTCATCGCTATACCCGATAATGTTAGTGGATATTGAGTAGCCATTATTTTATCTGGATTATTTTCTGTAGATAAAAATCTATTAAAAAAGTTTATATAGGCATAGGGACCCCATAATCATCGAAATATTATCAAAATTATCGCAACAACAGCAACCAAATAAAGGACTCTTATATATATCTCCTTTTTCTTTATTTTATACAAGATTAAAGTTACAACCATGACACCGATAAGTACAATACACAAAGTAATCATTAAACCCAAAACTAATTTAGGATCCACTAAACTATTTTCAAAAATAAAAGAATTTGTAACGAATTGATAAACAAAGAAAGAGATTACTCCGGTTATAGTTAAACTTAAAATTATAATTGGAAATACTATTCTAAATTTTGTTTGCTTTTCATAAAAAAACATCAATCCTCAAGAGGTAAAAGAAATCAAGGGAGGCACAACGGCATATTCAATCATTCAAAAAGCAATTGAGCCAAAAATTAGTTGATATGCAGTGTCACACATTAGAGAAAAAATAGAGCCTTTTATTGGGCCAAAAATAATGCCAAACATAATGTAAAATATTATTTCAATACTTAAATTAAATTTTCCTGGCAAAAATTGTTTTAATACAAAAACAACAACAAAATACATTGTCATCATTATTCCCATAAGTGCAATATCAAATGTTGTAAATTTTAAATTCTTCTTAATGCTATTTTTAATTTTATTTATCGATATCATATTTTACCAATCTCAATATTTCTTCTATAAAATAGAATGATCCAATAAATAGTATTTTTTTATCTAATGTTTTTATAAATTGCTCGAGAGAGTATATTTTGCCAAATTCTTCAGGATATTCAAAATTACTCAATGCTCGTTCGCTTTTATTTTGATATATAAATGTTTTTTTATTATCAAAAATATTCATTATTTCCTTAACATCTTTGTCTGATGACAAAGAAATAATGTGATAATCAAATTTAATGTTTTTTTCCTTAAAATAATTTAATGTTTTTTCTATTCCATCATAATTATGTCCGGCATCAATATAACAATCTATATTATTTATTTTTATCTTTTGAGCTCTGCCAATAGGTTCTGAAAATAATTTTGCATTAATTTTAAATTCTTTCTCAAGAATGAACTTTGCTAATTCTTTATTTTGATCATGAATATTTTTAGTTTTAATATTGACAACATTTATTTTTTTATTGTTGACTGATTTAGCTCTTTCATCAAATATTATTTTAACTATTTTATCAATAGTATTAGGATAGAAAATAATATTATTTTCTTTGATTGCAAATGATTTATCTTGCGCTATTTTTTCTAATTTTGAACCCAATATTTTTTCATGATCAATACTGATAGATGTAAAAATAGTCATATAAAAATCCAAATAATTTACAACATCTTTTTTTGCACCAATTCCAGATTCAAAAATAGCTACGTCTATTTTTTTTGTTTCTAAATGCGCAAGACAAGATAAGAACATTAGTTGAAAAAATCCTAAAGTATATTTAGGGAATTTTAAGTAAAGGTCTATCATATGTTGTTGAATATCAATGAACGCAATATCAATATTATTAACTTTAATTCTTTCCTCAAAATTAAAAATATGAGGGGAAGTAAACAATCCTGTCTTAATATTATCTTTTATCAAATTATCATTTAAATATTTTGAAACACTTCCTTTTCCATTTGTTCCTACAATGTGAATCTTTTTATAATTCATTTTTCAATTCATTTGTTTTACTATATCTTTGAATTGCGTCTTTGTTAACTTTCCAGTTAATTTAAAAAGAGTGTTTGTCATTAATTGGTTTATTTTTGTTTCCATTTATTCCTCACTTAAAAAACCAAAACAAAAAAGTTATAATTAAGTGGATGCAATAATTATTTATCTTGCGAAATCTTTGAACTCTACTCCCATTTCAAAGACATTAGTAATTATCTGCTCTTTTATTATAGTCAAAACAAATTATATCATCAATTGGTAATACCATTAATGTGAAAATAATTCAATATTTTTTATAACATGTTTGCTATTTAGAAATTTTGAGATCTATTTCATGAGTTCTTGCAAGATTAATATTTTTCTTTTTGGTATTGACTTCTTTTTCTTGATTTAACAAAATTTGTTTAAAATTTTCGTTCTCTTTATTAACTGTATTTAATAAAATTTCTAATTCTAATAATTTTTTATCATAGAGGATGTAATCTGAACAAATTAAATCAAGATAAGTATCAACTTGTGTTGGAGAATATCCATTAATTACTGATTCGAATTTTTTGTCAACTATTTTTTTATAATTTAATTTCATATTTAAATTATTATACATTTAAATACTTTTATATCTTATATATTAATTTCTTTGTCTAGTTATTAAAAGAAATTATATTTATTATTTGTTTTCAAATTAATAAATTTAGTAAAAAGAAAATTAAAAAATATTTTATACTAATAAATAAAAAAAATAATCAATATAACAATATAATTGTTATATGAAAACATATGATATCTTTATTGATTTTGAATGTATATCTGGATTGTTTGCAAGGAGATTGAATAAATCGTTTAACCAAATACCTCTATCTTATACAATTGGATATAGAAATAAAAAAAATGAAATTATGACTATATTTGAAATTTTTAATTTCCAAAAAAACATTCCCAATAATAATAATTTTGTAAATTATATTTTGGATGATTTCTCAAAAAGCATAATTCTTAATATAAATAAAATTACCAAAAGAAGAGAAATGATAAGTCTTGATGAAATAAATTTTA
>CAMRBO010000036.1 GCA_947040465.1 uncultured Mycoplasma sp. | reverse complement strand
GTGGGGTGGGGGGGTAAAAAATTTATTGGTGGGATCATTTGTTATGAGGCAATAAATAAACCCCCCCCCCCCCCGAAAACAGAAAATAGAAATAAGACAAGAAACTTTTGAAGTTGATGTTAATTTAAGTGCAGATTCTAAAAAACCTTTATCAATTCAATCTCAAAAGAAATATTTCGAAAATAGTGAAACAGCATTTTGACTAAATAGATCTAAAGAACTTTCTCACAATCTTTTTGACATCACCAAAGTAAAACCCCAAGACCTACCTAAAAACATTGATATTTTTACTTATTCATTCCCTTGTCAAGATTTATCTGGTCAAGGACTTGGAAAGGGGATGGAAAAGAATTCCCAAACTCGTTCAGGTTTATTATGAGAAATTGACAGAATTTTTTCTGGAGCTAAAAAAATATTTAAAAATAGTGAAATGCCGAAGTATTTACTTCTCGAAAATGTTAAAGCTATGATTAATAAAAATCATTATTTAGAATACCAGAAATGAATTAATCGTCTAGATAAATTAGGTTATGAATCAAAGCAATATGTCCTTAATTCAAAAGATTTTGGCATGGCGCAAGCTAGAGAACGTGTTTTTGTTCTTTCGGTTCTTAAAACTCATAAAGCGGAGGTGGGATTTGAATTTTCAAAACCTCAAGAAACCAAAGGAGTTGTACCAATCAAGGATATTCTTGAAGATAACATTCCTTTTGAAGATAAATTTAATAAATATCATTTAAGTGGTCCTTCCACAAGAAATAATAATATTAGGAAGTATAAATTAGAAAACTATACCAATTTTTCAAGTGAAAATATGGTTTTTGATATCAATTATAATGGATCAACGTTAACTGCCTCAGGAGCACTTTCAAGACTAAAGTTATTTTATGGTAAAGACCAAATAAGAACAATGACTCCAAGAGAATCCTTTAGATATATGGGATTTGCTGATAAAGACTTTGATAAAGTTGTTAATACTAATTTAGTGAAACCCAATAAACAAGTGTATTTAGCTGGTAATTCAATTGTTGTTAAGATTCTTGAAGAAATATTTAGAACGTTGGTGTTTTAAGTGCAAGCAAAATGCTATTTAATCAAAGTTCCTTTTTCAACAAAAGGCGAAATTCAAAAAAAGAAATTAAATTCTTTGAAAATTTCAGGGTATGCAAATTATGTTTTTGACATTAATAAAAAGGTCATTATTCATGAGTATTTAGAATTAGTAAAGGCAAATTATCGTTTGACTGATAAAAGACTTATCAAACCAACTAGTCATTACCTTAGACCATTAGTTAGAAAGTTTAGAGATACAATATTAGATCCCATAACAAGACACAACCCTAAAGATGTTGTTGATATTCAATTTAATAGTTTAAATAATGAACAAATAAAGAATATAAATAATTATTTAAAGTTGGAAACCACTACAGTTAAAAATCAATTTTCTTATTTTCAAGGTTCTAATATTACAGGAGCTAAAGGTAATTCAAAAGCAAGTCCTTTAGTCTACACAGAACAAATATATTTTGGTTGCAACTTTGCGAATCCAATGAAAGAACTTTTCAAAAAACAAAAAGATGTATTTAATTATGAACTTATTAAAGAAATTTCTTTAATTGAATTTATAAGTGAGAACAAAACTTTTATGAATCATTTTAGAAAATCAAATGTTTGATATTTCAATGATCAAGATATTCCAGATTCCGAAAGAATATTGGAAACAAAAAGTGAAGAAAATTATGATGAAAACAATGTTAACTCTTGAGTATATCCTGAAGATTTAGATGATAAAATTTCTAATTATATAGACGCTCATTTTAGTAACATGTGAAAAGATCATGATCAAAATGCTCACAAAAGAATGTTGAGAACTTTTTTTGGTTCTTCTGTAAGGAGAGAACTCAACAATAAAAATATTCCATTTTGTTCTTCCATAAAGAATTATGACTCATCAATTATTGAAAACGCGCATATTATAAGTTTTGCTAAATTAGTAAACTTAAATACAAGAGAATCAATTATGAAAGCCATCAATCCCTTCAATGTCTTGCGGATAGATTCTAATCATCATAAATTATTTGATAAAAACAAAATAACCTTTGACTTACAAGGTAATGTTATTAAAAACAACTTAATACTTGATGAATCTTTTTTAGATATTGATAATCTTCCAAAAAAGACAATTCATTTTATTGAAGAAAATTATAAATATTGAAGTGATCATAAAGTCAATAAATAAAAATTTGATTGTGAAGTTTTCATTTTCCTAAAATTCACATAAATTAGATAACTTAATAAAATATTTTAAATCAATAATAAATATTTAATACACATATAAATAAAGCTCAAATTTAATTAATGTTATAATTAAATTGAATGAACTAAGGAGTGAATTTAAATATATGGAAAAAACATTTTTAATGATTAAACCAAATGCTGTTAAAAGGCATTTGATTGGTAAGATAATTACCAAGATAGAAGAAAAAGGGATGCATATTATTTCAATCAAATATCTTGATATAAGTGACGAACAGGCAAAAGCTCACTATGATGTTCACGAAGGTAAATCTTTTTATAATTCATTAATAGATAACCTTAAATCAGGACCGGTAGTAGCACTTGCCTTAAAAGGGAATGATGCCGTCGCAATAATCAGAACTTTAGCAGGAGCAACAGATCCTACTAAAGCGAATCCAGGAACTATTCGTGGAGATTATTCTAACGATATGTTAAACAATATTGTTCATACAAGCGATTCAGTTCAAAGAGCTCAATATGAACTTGCGATTTATTTCACACAAGACGAACTAGAGTAAGTGATATTAATAAAATACCATTTTCTTAAATTGGTTTTTTTTAGATTTCCCATTTTTAGACATATTTTATAAAAGGGTTAAAAAATACTAATTTATCAAATTTATTTCATTCAAAGATATTAATGCAAAAGAATAAAATTGTTGATAATAGTTGAAATAATTGATAATATTTAAAAATAATAAACAAGAGAAAATGGAATATCGAAAATATAATTTATAGTATTGTAATAAACTTTATGATAATTTTGATTTGTATTTTTCTAGATAGTATATAGTTAAATTAAGTTAGAAATGTTGTTTAGGGTGAATATGAAAATTATTAAAAGAAATTTGTACAAAGATTTAATTCAATGAAGCAAAACCAAAAATAAAAAATCTCTTTTATTATTGGGAGCAACACAAGTTGGTAAAACTCACTTAATAAAAAGTTTAGCAAACGATTTATATAATGATAAGCATATATACATTAATTTAAAAGAAGATATTGAAATCAAAAAAAACATTAATAATATTATTTCTATTAAAGAAATATTAGAAATAATATCTACTCATTATTCACAAAAAATAGAAAAAGGATGATTAATAATATTTGATGAAATACAAGAATTACCTAACGCGACAACGATATTAAATCTTTTTAGTGATAACGACCAATACCATGTGGTTGGTTTGAGCGTTTGTCTAACAAATGAATCTGAAACACCATTGGATGAAAAAATTAACATTATGAATTTATACCCAATTAATTTTCAAGAATATGTAAGTGCAAAATATGAGCATGATAGTGGTTTAATTGGATATTTAGACACTGATAAGCAAATTGATTTTGATCAAAATAATCATGAAAATTTAATAATTGATTTGAAAAAATATTTAATAGTTGGAGGGATGCCTGAAGTGACTTATAGTTATCTACTAAATAATGATTTAATGTTATGTAATCAAATCAAAAAAAATATTCATTTTTCTTATATGAATAATGTAAGCAAACTTCTTTTGGATAGAAATGAAAAGATTAAACCTAGTTTAATTTATCAAAATCTTATTACTTTTTTATCAAGAGAAAATAAAAGCTTCATCTTATCAAGTATAGAAAAAAAATCTAAATATAAAGATTACGAAAACACTTTGATTTCATTGACTAAATCAAACTTTATCATTAAAATAAATAATATAAAATCCCACGAATCAACTTCAACGGAAAACAAAAAAGAAACGAATTTTAAATTGTACTTCAATGATGTTGGATTTATTTCTTTGTTAACAAAAATAAATATGGAAAACTTATTTAGTAATGAAAATTTGATTGGTCAAAACGTACAAATATTAAGTGCTATTGGACAAAATTATGTAATTCAACAGTTAATTCCAAAAATTAATATTGATTTTTTATCTTATTACATTTTTACTCACAATGTTCAATTGACTTAATGCTAAATGATACTAACGACAATATTATTCCATGTGAAATAAAGTTGTCAAAAAAATTTACTACAAAATCATTAAATTTATATATCAAATTACACAAACCCAAATATGCATTAATTTTTTCTTTGAATAAATTTAATGCTCGTAAGATTGGCGCAACTACCGTTATAGATATTCCTATATATATGATTTCATATTTAGTGTTTGTCAACAATAAAATATCAATAGACACATTATTAAAAAACAACAATTAATTAAGATAAAAATATTGGTTTATTATCAAAAATCTTTAATAAAGTTTAATATGTTGTTCGCAATAGTGTTCCTGAAAAAATAAAATAATTATTATTTAAAAATTACTTTTACTGTTTTTACTAATTCATAATATATAATTAAAAAAATAATGATTTGTTTTTAATAAATCAAATTCATAAGTGTTAAAGGAATAATATGTCAACAGAAGAAATAAGGGTTCAAAAATTAATATCCCAAGCCGGAGTGGCTTCAAGACGTGAAGCAGAAGAATTAATAAAAAAAGGTAGGGTAACTATTAATGGAGAAATTGCTATTTTAGGACAAAGAGCAACGATGTCTGATGAAATTATCGTTAATGGTAAAGCGCTTCCTCAAGCTCAAGAACACAAATATTATATTATCAATAAACCAAAAAGAACCATTTGTACATTAAAAGATAATTTTAATAGAACTATAATTACTGATCTAATTGATGAAAAAGATTATATTTATCCCATTGGAAGATTAGATTACAATACTACTGGTGTTTTACTTTTAACTAATAATGGTGAATTGGCAAATAGATTAGCGCACCCTAGTTTTGAAGTTGTGAGAAGATATCGCGCAAGACTCGATTACAAACTTGAAAAACCTGAACTATCTTTTTTGAATGGTGATAATGTTATCATTAATGGAAAAGTTTCTAAGCAGATTGTTGAATTGATTGAAAGCAAAACTTATTTAGTGACGCTAAGAGAAGGTTCTTATCATCACATTAAAAAAATATTTGAACTTGCCGAAAGAGAAGTTATTGATTTGAAAAGAATTGAATTTGCAGGATTAACTGTTGAAAAATTAATGGTTGGTGAATACCGTAAATTAAAATCTACAGAAGTTAAAATGCTAAAAAAATTAGTAGGAATCGGGGAATAATTATGAAATTTAAATATGTACCTGGAATGAGACCTACACCAATGTTGATGTATCAAACTGAACCCAATCAAGATGTTTTTGACCTTATTGAAGATTCATTTGAAAAAAATGGATATTTTAATGAATTTAACCACATGTGAAATATGGGGGCGTATTTTATATATAACAATGATCTTGAAATAGATCGGAAGAGCACACGTCTGAACTCCAGTCACTCCGGAGAATCTCG
>CAMRBO010000035.1 GCA_947040465.1 uncultured Mycoplasma sp. | reverse complement strand
ACAAAAACATTTGATATTATTCTTAATAATTTTAAAGTTGAAGAGTTATCACATGGTGGTATACCTTTTAAGAATAGTAAAGATTTTTATCCCATCAATTTTAAATTAGTTGTTGATGAAACAGAACCTCCAACTTCAAAAGTTATTCTTTCTCATTCTTTTATGCCACCTTATTTAGATGCTGATTCGCAAGGATTTATTAAAATGGAACTTGGTTTAGAAAAAGTATCAAACTTAATTTACAAACTAAGAAACATTCAATTTACTTCAGCCGCAGGAACAGAGTCAATTGCTCAAAACCTTATTTTTCCTTTGCCAAATTCAGAATTCATATCATTGATTGTCAAACCATCTGATTTTTCAGCACTTAATGGTTTGGAAGATATTAATCAAGCTAATGAAAATAAGATTCCAACAACAATTAGTTCAACATATTCATCAGACGTTTTTGATGATTCTAATATTGATGTTAATAATGCTGGGCAAAATATTGAAAGTAATTTTTCTAAAGTCAAAAAAGATTTGCATGAAAAATTATTAACACTTTTTGAAACGCCAACATTTAAAACTATGGGTGCTTCATTATCATCTTTTAATTACCCAGTGTATTCTTTTGAATATCTCCATCCCGATAATTTTAGTAGTGGATATGGGATTATGAAAATTGCTTCTAATAATCCCAATAGATTTATTGAGAAAATAGAATTAAAAATTCGTTATGATGTAAATAAAACTGGTAAAGACGAAGTTGTTAATATTTCTTTGGCAAAAGATCTTTTAGGGGAAAAAACAAAAATAGCTATTGAAGCAGAAAAATACACTGATATGGATAAATTTATTTTTGATTTAAATCAAAAATCATATAATGACAAATTGGAATTATTTGATGTTCGTTCAAATTTAGGGATAAATAAAGGGGCTGTTATTGATAAACAATCAATTGAATTTAGTCCTCATCAAATGAATGGCATTAATCAAGATGGTCAATTAAACATATTTATGAAGCTAAATACCAATTTTCAAGTTGTTGACTTAATTGATGGGAACAACAAGTTGGTGAGTGAACTAAATATCGTTGTTAAGGATTTAAAAATAAAATATCCTCAAAAACAAAAATCTGATATTAAAATTAATCATAGTGCTCTAGCTCAAAAAGCAAAATTATTTACTTCTTTTGCAACATTTTTAGCATCTGAAAAAGATAAAGTTTTTGATTATATTTTGACAGATAATAGAAAACAAATTGTGAGCGCCAAATTTGTTGAAATACCAGATAAACATACAATTCAAATCGAAGTTCAAATTTTACCTTCATTTGAGTTTGATAATAAAACCCAACAAAAAGAATTTACATCAGGGAATATTTTTTATAAAGGGGAAATAGTTCCTGAAATGAAAACAATAGATGTCTCTCTTAATTATTCAGGTTTAGCAAATTTTGCTAAAACCAAAGTTGATGCTGCAGAATTTATGACAGAATTTAATAATAATTGAGCTTTATTATTGGAATCAGGAACAATCCTTAATTCATTAAGTTCAGAAGATAAATTGGGAATCGAATCTATGAAAATTGAAGCTCCTAATGGTAGAAGTTTCAATTTTGTTATTTCTTTAAATCCAGGATATATATTTTCAGGACAAGAAATTAATGATTTATCCAAAACATTCAAAGTGATTAATATCAGATTTTCAGGAGAACCAGATTTAGCTTTAGAAAAAATAGCTTTAAGTGTTAATCCAAGAAATCTAATAGATTACATTGAGACCTATACAGATTTAAACGCTTTTATTAGAGATCATCAAGAAAATTTCTTAATATCTAATGACAATATTCGTTCTATTTTAAAAGCAACACCTTATTTTGCTGATGCTGTTTTTAAAACAAATGTTTATCTTAATATGGAAAAATCAATCGTTATTGATATTGAAACAATTAGTGGTTATTATTTTAATGATTATAATAACCCTTATTCACAAATCATTATTACTATTCAAGATATTAAGGATTATTATAAATCCTTAAATGATAATTCAAATTCATTGGAAATAGATATCGATTTATATTTTAATCTTTTAAGAAATAATGCTAGCAAATTTTCTAATTTAGATGATTTTATGTTGAATTTAAATCAAGACAGCAATGTCTTTAATTATCTAAATATTAAATTAGGGAATAGAAATTCTATTGAAAAAATATCCTTAGTAAAAATCCCTAGTGCTAAAAGATCATTTAATTTTGTTATCACATTAAAAGAAGGATATTGATTTGCAAACTCTTTATTAAACACAAAAACAATTTTAGTTAATAATTTATCTTTTATTGGCGATGAAGTTAATGCAATAGAAACAAATTTGGAATTAGATATTGATAGTTTTGTTGCTGAGGCACGGAATCATCTTAATTTTAATGATTTTAATTTAAGTTTACAAACTTTGGATGATAAATTAAAGTTTTTCATTTTCGTAACTGGAGATAAGATGGCAATTCAAGAAATAACTTTATCATCACCATTAGAAGAACCTAATACAATAAATATTAATATCATATTAAATGAGGGATATTATTTTTCAAATGAAGATGTCTCTCAAGGTGAAAAATTAATAGTTGTTAACAATGTCTATTATAAAAATGACGTTATTCCTGAATTAAAAGCGGTTGATCTTTTGATTGATGGTAATGCGTTACTTGTTTATGCTAAAAAATACGCCAACTTTAAATCTATGGAACTTATTTTAAATAAAGAAGAAGAATTAATGAAATTTATTAAATTTAGTGATACTGCAGATATAAAGTCAATCAAAAACATATTTATTTATAAAGGTAAATATTGAAATGATTTTTATGTTCAAGTTGAATTGAAAAATAATTATTACTTTAAAGGTCAATCTCAAAATAAAACTTATCAAAGCTTCTTAATTTCAAATGTTCGTTATAGCGGAGATCCTGTTGAAGAGTTACAAGAAGCAACAATAAATTTCAACTATGATTTCTTATTTAAATTATTTGACAATTTTGATTTAAATAATTTTGAAAATTTTTCTAAAGATAATTATCAATACTTATTAAATTTTAATAATAATAATTCTATTATTCAAATATCACCATTAAATAGTAAAATGGTTCAATCAGCCATAATGTATCATGATAATAATGGCTTCTATTTTGAAATAAAATTAATGGATGGTTATTACTTTGATAAGGATAATCAATGAAATGTTTTTTACAGAAAAAATATCTCATTTGATGAACTTAAGATAGAACACCAAAATTATTTAGATAGATTATCTAAAATTAATGAAGATAACAATAACTTAATATTGATATTAAGTTTGACTGGAGCATTTACATTATTAGCGATTATTGGAACAATCATTATTGTAAGAGTTGTTAAGGTCAGAAAAAGAAGAAGGATGGATGAAGAATAATGAATAAGAAAACAAAGAAAATAATTTTATATTCAGGAGTTACAACTTCTATTTTAGCATTACCATTTTTATTAAGTGATAATTTCCATATTAATTATAACCATAACTTAGACATGGTTGAAAAATATAGAGTTAATGATGAACCAATTATTAAGAACGGTAATTATCAAAAAGTAAATATTCCTCCAAAAAATTCAGCAGAATTTGATGTTACTAAATTTAACTTTACTTTAAAAACTCCAGGATGGAGTAATTGAGCGTTTGGTGATGAAAAAGAAGATTATCCAAAAAAAGAACATAAACACAGTCAAACAGTAGCTTTTGATTATAGTATTTTAAATAATTATATAATTTCAAATTCAGACAGTGTAAGAAACTTAGTTAAATTTTCATTTTCTCAAAAAAACACAATAATTAATTCGGATTATTTTGGCGGAAGACTTCATGATGGAGATTGAAAGAGCTCAGGAAATATGACTATAAACAAAGGTGTGACTGGACTATTGAAGACATTTAAAGAATCAGAATTAGCCTCATCAAAGTTATATAAAAACGGAGCTGATGCAATTAATTTGAATGTATTGATGAATATTAAAAATAATTTTGATGATAATTTATTAAATTTAAATTTATCGAGAAATGATGTTTTAAATGATTCTTTTGGATGACATCCAACAGAAGGTGTATATTTTTGGGAATATAATCATTTAATAAGTAGTTTAGGTTCATCTTCCCTTCAATTAATAATGCCATATACTCATCAAGATGTTGCCGGTTTTAAAAAAGAACTTGAGGATGTTATTGCGAAACCTATCACTTTTTATTCTGATGATATAAAAGTTTTTAGTGAAAAGAATTTCAAAACCATTAAAACAACAATTGAAAATAGAATTGCTAACTTTTACGAAAACGATTATATTCAAAGCACAAAAATAGGGTCAATCAATGCATCTACAACAGATTTTTCATATTTAACTCCTCCTGCATCGCAATCAGATAATACTCTTGAAGCAAAACATAAAGTAAAATTTTCTCTTAAAAATAACGATGTTTTTTTAGGAACAACAGGTCCAGGTGGGGAAAAACTTTTTCCTAATGGGAATAGTTTGGATATGACAATCAACATTAAAATCATGCCGGGCTCTACAGGAACATACAATCCTAAAGAGTTAATTAAGATTGATCCTTATAGAGTATCTGAACTAAATGATAATTATTTTGTTAAACCAGGAGAAATAAATGACCATAAATTATCTCAATCAACATTAGGATCACAATTCGAAAATTTTTCAGTAAACCTTAACACTAAACAAAGTGATGGCGATTATTCTCTTATGCCAAAAGACAAAATTCCATTAGTTATGAGATATGGACTAAAACTAAATTTTGATTTAATTTTAAAAGATAGCTCTGGAATTGAAATTACAAAAAATATTGATGTATTTTATTTATATAATAATGATTCTACTAAAATCAGTGTTGATTTTAGTACAGCTGGTTCACCTCCTCAAATTTTTAATTTTATATTAAAATTAAGAGATAATAAAATACTTATTGAAAATGATGGAGTTAATAAATGAAGTTCACCTAATTCATCAACTTTAAGTATTAGTAATGTAAGTTCATATTTGCCTTCGGATCAAAACACCAAAGTTGCTAAATGAGTTGTTGTATCTCAGGATAAAGATAATAATATTGATACCTATAAAACTGAAGAGCCTTTTAAATTTAAAATGCCATTTGTTAAAAGAGTTGGTTCTACGGCAGCACGATTCGTTCCTTTCGTTAATGGAGAAATACCTGGATTATCTCCTAACACAGGGATGTTTGAATTAGACTTAGGTCCCTTTATATTAGCGCAAAAAAAAGGTGGCGAGAAAATTAATGTAACCATTGAAATAAAAGAATATGATCCAGGAACCCAATCATATTCTAAACTAGCATATACATTAATTGTCAATGTTGAATTAAATGATGTCCCCTTGCTTTTTGAACTCAATGGTTGAAAATCACCTGCATTAAGTGAAGAAGATAAGAAGAAGTACTTTAATTCAGAATCGGAAGATAAAACAAATTATAGAGGAGATTTTGTTTCTGAAGAAACGGGGATGTATATTCCTAAAGTTGCTTGAGTTAATTCAATGCCTCCCAAAACATTTTTATATGATCCTTTAGATGCAGATGGTGAAAAACTCGATGGAATTGGTGATGATG
>CAMRBO010000034.1 GCA_947040465.1 uncultured Mycoplasma sp. | reverse complement strand
AACTGTCTCAACATTGGACTCGGTGAAATTATGGTCCCAGGGAAAGCGCTGGGTACCCGCACCAAGACGAAAAGACCCCGTGGAGCTTTACTATAGCTTTGTATTGAAAATTGATTTAACATGTGTAGGATAGGTGGGAGACTATGATACAGAGACGCTAGTCTTTGTGGAGTCACCCTTGAAATACCACCCTTGTTACATTGATTTTCTAACTTGCAACCTAAACGGGTTGGAGGACAGTGCATGGCGGGTAGTTTGACTGGGGCGGTCGCCTCCTAAAGAGTAACGGAGGCGTTCAAAGTTACACTCAATATGGTCAGAAACCATATGTAGAGCGCAAAGGTATAAGTGTAATTGACTGTGAGACATACAGGTCGAGCAGGTACGAAAGTAGGACTTAGTGATCCGGCAGTTCATTGTGGAATGGCTGTCGCTCAACGGATAAAAGTTACCCCGGGGATAACAGAGTTATCTTCCCCAAGAGATCACATCGACGGGAAGGATTACTACCTCGATGTCGGCTCATCGCATCCTGGAGCTGAAGTCGGTTCCAAGGGTTTGGCTGTTCGCCAATTAAAGCGGTACGCGAGCTGGGTTCAGAACGTCGTGAGACAGTTCGGTCCCTATCTGGTGTGGGCGTTGGAATATTGATGAGAGCTGCTCTTAGTACGAGAGGACCGGAGTGGACGTACCACTGGTGCTCCAGTTGTTTCGCCAGAAGCATAGCTGGGTAGCTAAGTACGGAAAGGATAACCGCTGAAAGCATCTAAGCGGGAAGCCTCCTCAGAGATGAATATTCCCTTGAAATTCCTTGTAGACTACGAGGTTGATAGGTTGGAAGTGTACGTGTAGTGATACATTTAGCTGACCAATACTAATAAATTGATAGGTTTAAAATAATTTCTTAACTTAAATTAACGTATTTTAGTAAGATTATTATTTCTTTAAAGCAAATTACTATTCAGTTTTGAGAGAAACTATAAACAACAATAAAATGACTTAAAAGTCATTTTTTTTTATATAATTTTATCTATATATGAAAAAAATAAAAATAAAAAAGAAAATGACTTTTTCGAGTTTTTGCAAAAATTTATACAAATATTTTAAAGTTCTTTTATTTCAATATACAATAGTTTTAATATATACAACAATATTTTTTATTCCATTTTTCTCTATTGAATACAATTGAAAAGAATTTAATCCTTATTTCATCATTTTTATTTTAATATTTCCTTTAGTACAATCATTTTTCCAAATACACTACATTAAAACCGGATCTTTATTTTCCAAATTTGAGGTTTGGTTAGGGATGATCTGCTTTTTTTTGGTAATACCAATCTTTTTGATATTTTCGCTATAATTAGAAAAAAATATTTTTAATTTAATTAATAAAAAAAATAATAAAAAAACCAAATATTTTTTTATTTTTTATATATAATTAAAAAGCAACTATGACTTAGAAATATAAGGTTCTTGATACTCGGAGATAAGTTGTCAACCGATTATCATGTTTTTATATGGAGTCTTGTTCACAAGAACACAAAGGAGACAACAATGGATAAAATAAACATAAAACTTATTGCTTATGAAGCTAAAATATTAGATGAATCAGCAATAAAAATATTACAAATTATCAAACAAGCAAATGCAGATTTTAGAGGACCAGTACCTCTTCCAACAAAAAGAGAAATATTTACAGTATTGCGTTCAGTACACATTAACAAAAAATCACGTGAGCAATTCGAAAGAAGAACACACAAAAGATTAATTGTTATCAATAACCCTTCAAAAGAATTGATGGAAAAATTGAAACGTGTAGAATTATCTGCAGGAGTAAACATTCAAATTGTTTCAAGTTAAACAATTAAAATAAAATCATTATATAAAAAGTAAAAAAAGAAAGAGGAATATTATGAAAGGAATCTTAGGTAAAAAACTTGGAATGACACAGATCTATTCAGATCATGGACAATCAATTCCGGTTACAGTTATTGAAATTAGTCAAAATATTGTAACTAGAGTATTGACTACAGAATCGGATGGTTATAATGCAATTCAAATTTCTTCAATAGAGAAAAAAGAATCACGTTCAAACAAACCGATGATTGGACATTTCAAAAAAGCTAACACAACACCTAAGCGCTTCGTTAAAGAAATCCGTGAAATGGATGGATTCGAATTAGGAGCTGAAGTTAAAGCTTCAATTTTCAAGTCAGGAGAACTTGTAGATGTTACAGGTATATCAAAAGGAAAAGGTTTTGCCGGAGCTATTAAAAGACACAATCAAAAAATTGGTCCTAATTCTCATGGTGGAGGTGGTGGTTCTAAACCAGTACGTCAAACAGGATCTCTTGGAGATATATCGGGTAATAAAGTTGTTAAAGGTATGACCATGCCAGGACATATGGGAAATGTAAGAAGAACTGTACAAAATTTAATTGTTGTCAACATAAATGTTGAAGAAAATTATATTTTGGTTAAAGGTTCTATCCCGGGTCCTAATAAAGGGTTTGTAATTATCAAACAAGCAGTTAAGCAACTGCCTAATAAAGCAGAAATCAAATTAGTTAATTTAAAAGATGAATTAATTAAAAATGATCTTATTGAAAAAGCAAAACATATTGGAGCAGAAATTAATTCTGATATGTCTATTGAAGCAATGAAAGAAATTATTTTATCTGCTGAAGAAACAAAAACAGAAAATAAAGCTTCTGAAGATAAAAAAGAAGAGGTGAAATAATGGAAAACGTTAACAAAAAAACAAGTTCTATTGAAAAACCTACTAAATCAATAAAAGTTAAAGAAGAAAAAAAATTAGTTAAGTCAGTTGATTCTTCTACTAAAGTGGTTAAAAAACTTTCTTCAAAAGAAAGAAGTTTGAAAGCTAAAGCGGAAATTAAACCATTAAATAACAAAGTTAAACTTTCTAAAGAAATATTTGAAATTGAAAATATTAATAACCAAGCTGTATTTGATACCATACTTTCTGAAAGAGGTTCAAGACGTCAAGGAACTCATGCTGTTAAAACAAGAGCTACAGTTTCTGGGACAGGAAAAAAACCTTGAAAACAAAAAGGTACTGGTAAAGCAAGAGCTGGAACACTACGTTCACCTGTATTTGTTGGTGGGGGTAGAGCATTTGGTCCTCAAGTTGAAAGAAATTATAATACAAAAGTAAATAAAAAAGTTAGACGTTTAGCATACTTATCTGCATTAACGATGCTTAATAAAGAAAATTTGATTTTAGTTACCGATGATATTAAATTAGATAAACCAAAAACAAGTGAATTAATTAGACAATTGGGTAATTTAAATTTATTAGAAAGAAAACATATCTTGTTAGTTACTAGTGATGAAAATATATTTAAATCAGCAAATAATACAAAAGTTGTGACAATTAAAGTAAATTCTATTTCTGTTGAATCTTTATTGTGAACAGATGCACTTATTATTAATAATGAAGATCTTGCGATTTTAGAAGGGATGATGAAATAATGAATATTAATGAAATAATCAAATATCCAATTCTAACTGAAAAAACATATCAACAAATGGAAGTTCATGTTTATACATTTGCTGTTGACAAAAGAGCAACAAAAACAGAAATAAAAAAAGCTATTCAATTCATTTTTGAAGTAAAAATAGATAAAATTAATGTATTTAATGTTCCTAAGAAGGCTAAAAAAGTTGGTAAATATAGTGGATTTAGTAAGTCTTATAAAAAAGCAATTGTTACACTTAATAAAGAATCTGCATCTATCAATATATTCCCTGAAGAAGGAATTGCGAAAGATGAAACTCTTAAAAAACCAAAAAAAGATTTAGAAAAATTAAAAAAGATTTCTGATGCTGAACAAAAAATAGCAGAAAAAATAGCGTCAAAAAAACCAAAAAAAGATGAAGTTGAAGCTAAATCAGAAGTAACAAAAACAAGTAAATAAAAGTTTTAACAATTAAGTTGAAACAACAAAAACAAAACTTAAAAATAAGTAAAGGGACAAAATTATGGCAATAAAGAAATTAAAACCAACCACTAATGGTCAACGTAATATGACAGTTCTTGATTATAGAGCAAACCTTAGTGGGGATAAACCAGAAAAATCATTATTAGTAAATCTTCCTACACATGCAGGTAGAAATAATCAAGGTAAAATAACTACAAGACACAAAGGTGGAAGAGTTAAGAGAAAATATAGAATTATTGATTTCAAAAGAACCAAAGATGGAATTGAAGGAAAAGTTGTTTCGATTGAATATGATCCAAATCGTAGTGCAAACATTTGTTTGATAAATTATATTGATGGTGAAAAGAGATATATTATTCAACCTAAAGGATTGAAGGTTGGTGATTCTATTTTTTCAGGACCAGAAGCAGATATTAAACCTGGTAATTGCCTTCCTTTAGAAAATATTCCTGAAGGTACTACAGTTCACAATATTGAAATACAGCCTGGCGGAGGAGCTAAATTAGCTCGTTCTGCTGGAACAAGTGCTCAAATATTGGGACGTGATGATAAAGGTAAGTATTTAATACTACGTCTTAAATCTGGGGAAGTAAGAAAATTCTTGCCTAAAGCTAGAGCGACTATTGGTGTTGTAGGAAATGAAGAACATTCTCTTATCAACATTGGTAAAGCTGGACGTAATCGTCATAAAGGAATTAGACCTACAGTTCGTGGTTCTGTTATGAACCCTATTGATCACCCTCATGGTGGTGGTGAAGGTAAACAACCTATTGGTCGTAAATCACCAATGACTCCTTGAGGTAAAAAAGCTCTTGGTGTTAAAACTAGAGATAATAAAAAAGCTTCAACAAAATTAATTGTTAAGAGAAGAAGAGAGGGTAAATAATGTCTAGATCACTTAAAAAAGGACCTTTTGCAGAAGACCATTTACTTAAAAAAGTTGCGGCAATTGTTTCAAAAGAAAAACCAAAAAAACCAATTCAAACTTGATCAAGACGTTCAACAATTTTTCCTGATTTTGTTGGATTGACATTTCAAGTTCATAACGGAAGAAAATTTATAGATGTTTATGTTACTGATGATATGGTAGGTCACAAGTTAGGTGAATTTTCACCAACAAGAACCTTTTCAGGTCATGGTAACGATAAAGGGAAGAAAAAATAATGAAAGTACAAGCATCAGCACAATTGAAATTACAAAGAATTTCACCAAGAAAAGCACGTTTAGTTGCAGATCAAATCAGATATGAAACTACATCAGAAGCATTATCTATTTTGAATAATTCAAATAAAAAAGCATCAAGACTATTTTTAAAATTATTAAATTCAGCAATTGCAAACGCAATTAACACAAAAGGAATGGATAGTGATAAACTATTTATCTCAGAAATGTTAGTTAATGAAGGACCAACATTAAAAAGATTTCAACCTAGAGCTCAAGGTAGAGCATTTCCAATATTAAAAAGAACTTCACACTTTGTAATTAAGTTAGAAGAGAAATAGAAAGAGGTATTTATGGGACAAAAAGTAAATCCAAATGGTTTCCGTTACGGTATAACCAAACCACATAATGCTGTGTGAATAGCTGACAAATCAAAGTTTTCAACTTATTTGTTGGAAGATATGAAAATTCGCGAATATTTAGAAAAATTCGTGAGAGAATATCAAATCGGTAATGTAGTTATTAAGAGGTCACAAGATGAAAAAGTCTCTGTGCTTGTTTATACTGCAAAACCGGGTGTTGTTATTGGTAATGAGGGCGCAAATCTTAAATTATTAACAGAAAATATTCAAAAATTCACTAAAAACCGTCAATTAAAATTAACTTTAGAAATAATCACAATTGAATTCCCTGA
>CAMRBO010000033.1 GCA_947040465.1 uncultured Mycoplasma sp. | reverse complement strand
ATAATTGTGGTTACAAGTATTCCTCCTAATAATATTTTTTTAATAAAATTCATATGTTCTCCCTTTAAAAATTAATTGATTAACAAAAATTATAAATTACTTGTTTTATCATCTAAAAATATTTTGTTATTTTTTAATAACAAAAATAAAATAATTAAAATTTTATTTGTTTATTTCAAGAATAATGTCATTAAGTATTTTTTGATTTTTACTAGCATCTAACATACTTTCAAATGTAGGAGGGGTAGAATTGTATTTGGCCATTGCATCTCTTAAAGATTTGTTGGCTTTGATTATTCCTTCACCAGCTATAGTTGAAGGAGAATAATCTACCAACCCTTTATCAAATCCGTATTTAACAAATGCATTTTTTTCATTTGCGATAAATTCGCCTTCAAAACCTGAATCAATAGTTCCACAATAATTATTATCTAAGGGAATTCCTGCCAATAAAATTAAGGCCTTATAGACTGCTACTGCTACTTTTTTTTCTATTGATGAAAAGAATTTATCTTTATCATTTGGAAATGCTAATGATTGATTAGCATCTACTCCAATTATTAGTTGTTTACTATTTTTATCTTTAATATTATCTAGTGTTGTTGTTGTTAGTGAACCAGCAACGGGCAAAATTATCTGTGGAGCATTTTCATTTGTACCGACAATATTGTTAACTTTAGCAACATTTTCTGGAGTATTAGCAAATCCAGTTGATAAATCAATACTATTTGCTTGTTCATTTCCTGAATAAAATTTTACTTTTTTGTCCGGATTATTGGTATTTCAATCTAACATCCCTTGTAAGAATCCATTATTAAAATCTGTAACACCATCATAAACACCTCCACCAAAAGAAGATAAATGAGGCTTGATATTAGAAGATGTTAAGTAATCAGCAGCCGCATAACCAACAACTCAAGCGGGTTCCTCTGTTTTAAATCCTAAACCAAAAAATTGTCCTTCCGGTACTATTCTACTTCCATCTCAATCAACTCCCACAATAACTGCTTTTGATTCTATAAATCTTTGTTTATTATTAGCTTTGGCTAATCAAGTTTCAAATGTTGTTCCTTGTTGAAAACTAGTCAAAACTAATGTTTGATATTTACCGTCCATTGCTTGATCGTACATTGCTGGTAATGCCTCATCACTCAAAGTTTCTCTATAATCAATTGTTCCATCACCTTTTTTAATTCCTGCTTGTTCTCTATATAATTCCAATGCACCTCATGCCGATTGATTAAATGACTTATCATTAACAACACCACCAGCTGTGATCAACATTGTTTTTCTTTGAACTGCATTTGGATTAGTGAAAGACATTTCTGTTATTTTTTCTCCATAAAATTCTTCAGTTTGTTGAGGAATTCCTAAATCAAATTCTGTAGCACTTTCATTACCGTTAGTTGAACAAGACGATAATACAATTGTTGCCGGAATAATTGTGGTTACAAGTATTCCTCCTAATAATATTTTTTTAATAAAATTCATATACGTATTCTCCTTATTAAATGATTATAAATTACTTATTTTGTCCCTTAAAAAATATTTTGTTATTTTTTCATAACAAAATTAAATTATTGGAAAAAATGCTTTATTTAATATAATAAGTATTATGTCTTATATAAAACTTTTTTATTTATTAATACCAATTTCATTAATTATCATTATTTTTGGATTAAATTTATATGTTAATTTTAAGAAAAAAAAACTAAATGACTTCTTCCAAACACAAAAAATTGAGAATAATCCTAGCTCTAACCAAATATATGCCAACGAACTTCGTTCTTTAAGTTTGATAAAAAATGTTAAAAATATTGAAAATACAGAAATTATCAAAGAAGATGTTGCAACTATGGTTTGGGAAATTGAGACATTGAAAAAACAAAACTCAAACTTATCTATCGAAGGTGAAAATAAAAATAATAAATATCAAATATTAAATTCAAATAAAATCTCTTTGAAAATAAAAGATAACGTTAATAAAATAAATGAAATATCTAAAAAATTTTTTGATACTGTAGGTGGAGTTCTTGAAAATATTAAAATCGTGCGTCGAGAAATTACTTTTTATAGAAATGGTTTAAAAAATTTAAAAGATGCAACTTTAAAAGATGTTCTTGAATTTACTAGTCCTAAATCCAACCACATTATTAATAATGAATTCCAAAAAATAGAAACTAAACTTAAATCACTGAATGATTTGGTTGATTCCAACCAAATAGATGAAGCGATGAATGAATTTAGAGATATAAAAAAAGATTTTCTGTTATTGATAAAATTTGCTAATAGTGCTATAGAACTAGAAAAAACTATATTCATAAAAATTCCTGAGTATTTTTATAAGTTGAATGAACTTTTTGAACAAGCTAAGAAAAACACTAAATGTGAATTAGTATATATCTCTTTTAATCAGCGAATAGAATCACTTAAAGATGATTACAAATTTTTGACTTCTATTTTAACAATAGAAAGTTGATTAGAGTCCCTAGAACTTTGTAATAAAATTTTGGTTTCATTATCAGATTTAAACGGGGAAATAAATGGGGAAATAAATTCATATACATTTATGTTGAAAAATAGAAAAAATTTAAATCAATACAAAAAAGATATAGCAAAATTATATATATCTATTAAAGATGATTTTATAAACGCATATCAAATTGATAAAATATATTTTTCGCAATTTGAAGATTATTTATTGAATTTATCTAATTATTTAGTGGATGTTGATTATTGATTAGAAAAAATTATAAGTGATGAAAATAATTATAATATTAGTTTTTCATCAAAACAATTTAAATATAAAACTTTATTTTATAAATTAAAGGGGTTTTTTTTCTCGTATGTTGAATTAACCAAAAAAATAGAAATATTTTATTTAGAGGGTGAATCCAACTTACTAAAATTTGAAAGATTAACCATTCTATTACGAGAAATCAATTCTTATGTCAAAAAAAATTATATTATTTTGAACCCATCTGAAAATCAAGTTTTTAATAAAATAGAAGAAACACAACAAAAAATTATAAACATCATTCTTAAAACTCCCAAGGGTGATGGCCCAAATATTGTTAATGAATATAAACAACTTTTAACCTTCATGATTGAATATGTTTCGAGTGTGGGTTTAAAAATGGAAATCTCAAGAACATTTAATAAAATAATTGATTTATTAGCTCCAAAGAGATCGTCAGATATAAAGTTAAATGAAAGTATAATTTCATCAGAAAATTCTTACCTAGAAGGAAATTATAATTTAGCTCTTGATCACATAATAAACACGCTTAACAAAGGAGTTAACTAATATGTACAACAAAATTTTAGTCAGATATGGAGAACTTTCTTTAAAAGGTAAAAACAAAATGACCTTTATTAGAACTTTAGCCAGAAATATAAAAAAAACTTGCTCAATAAAGGAAGAAGATATTGTTGTTTCTTTTGATAGAATATATCTAAAATACTCAAGTGAAACAATGGATAATTTGAAATATGTTTTCGGAATTTCTTCCTACTCAGGAGTGTATGTTTGTAATTCTACAATCCCTGAAATAAAGGAGACAATAAAAAAATTATTTAAACCTGAATCTAAAACATTTAAGTGTATTTCTAGAAGAAGTTTTAAAGGTTTTGAAATGTCATCAATGGAGATGAATAATTATTTTGGTTCTTTTGTTTTAGAAAATACAAACTATAAAGTAAAAATTAAAAATCCCGATGATGAATTTAATATTGAAGTGCATAAGGAGTATACATATATATTTTCTAATAAAATAGGTGGATTAGGTGGATTACCCGTTGGAACAGCCGGACGAGTAATACATCTTATTTCTGGAGGGATTGATTCTCCAGTTGCAGCTTTTGAAATGATGAAAAGAGGAGTTCAAGTGGACTTTCTATCTTTCTTAACTCCACCTCATACAGATGAAAAAACACTTGTTAAAGTTGACCAAATTATTGAAATATTAACAAAATATCAAGGATCATCAAAACTATATAGTTTTAATTACACCGATTTAATGAACTATATTGGATTAACATCAAAACAATCATATAAAATTATCTTAATGAGAAGAAGCTTTTATAGAATTGCCTCTATTATTGCTTCTGAAAATGATTGTTTAGGTATAAGTAATGGAGAGAATTTGGGGCAAGTTGCTTCACAAACTTTGGAAGCAATGGCTGTGGTACAAACACAAGCCAGCATGCCTGTTTATAGACCTTTATTAACATATGACAAATTAGAAATAATTAAAAAGGGTATTTTAATTAACACCTATAACACTTCTATAATACAAGCTAGCGAAGCTTGTGAATTATTCGCCCCTGTAAATCCAGCCACCAAACCAAATATTAAAATAGCTGAAACATTGGAAAAAGAACTAGATAAATTGATTTCTTTCGAAGAAGAAGGATTGTTGAATAAAATTACAATTAAATATTTTAAATAATTTTATTTTGAATACTTATTAATCACGTTTTCTCAAGATTTCACAAACTGTTCTTCAGATAAATATTGTTTAAAAAATTCGATATTTTGATTTGACAATTTCACTAATTCCTTGGGATCCATTTTCATTATTTTATTAATTTCTTTTGCAAAATCTTTCTTTTTTATATTTTTATCAAGTAGAAAACCGAATTGTGTCAAAAATTCGGCAGATGGAAATGTATTTAAAACAATCGGTATAACGCCGTGACTAATAGCTTGAATAATAGAATAACAAGACCCTTCATATGTAGAGCAAATAACCATAAATTTCATATTCTCCATAACTCCATCAACTTTGTTTTGATTAAAAAATCCATTGTATTTGGTGAATGAAGAAGATTTTATTTTTTCTATTAATTTTTCGTTTCCTTTTCCTCAAAAATTCATTTCTGCATTTATATATTTTGAAGAATTAATCAAAAAAGATATATTTTTTTGTTGATTTTCAATTCTTCCAATATATCCTATTTCAAATTTTCTATCCAGAAATTCTATTTTTCCGTTCATTTCTTCAAAATTTATTTTGTGAGAAAGAGGTATTAAATCAATATTTTTTGTATTTATTTTATTTTTATCTAAATAATTAAGATTTTCTTTATCAAACAGAATCATATTTTTTTGATTATATAATATGTTTTTGTTTTTAAAATACATTATAGTAAAAGGTTCTAAAAATTTATTTGTAATATGTCTTCCTTCTAAAACTCCCGGTGAAACATGTTGTACTCAAACTTTATTTTCTGTAGGGATTGCTTGTTTCTCGTTTTTGTCTAAAGTTTGCCTAAAGTCTATTATTATGTCATAATTATTTTTCAAGATTAATTGTCCTAATTCCTTAGTTGATTTTTTCAATTGTTGTTGATAAATAAAACCTTTATAAAAAAGATTGCTTGTGTTTTTAGGGATAGAAGAATTACGAATGGTTTCCACTCCACCTATTAACTCTCCATTTGGATTTTCAAAAAGTAAATCACAACTATATTCTGTAACTTCATAGTTCATTTTTTTTAAAATGTTAATTAATTTAATTGAATAGTTTTGGGTTCCCCCAATAGTATTGTGTGCAACCACAGCTATAATCAACGCTTTTTTCACAGACGCCCTAACTTAATTTAACAGTAATAGAAGGACCCATTGTAGAAGAAATGGTTAAGTTTATTAAATAAACTCCTTTTATGGTTGATGGTTTTAATTTTTTAATTAATGAAATTACTACTTCACAATTTTCAGCTAATTCTTTGGTATCCATAGAAACTTTACCAATTAAAGAATGAACAATTCCTGCTTTATCAGCACGATAATTTGCTTTACCTTTTTTAAGTTCTTCAACAGCTTTTGCTGGTTCTGGTGTAACTGTTCCTGTTTTTGGATTAGGCATAAGTCCTTTGGGACCCAACACTTTTCCATATTTACCAAGTGTAATCATCATTTTAGGTTCTGCAACCATAACATCAAAATCAAATACACCTTTTTTTAATATTTCTTCCAGTTCTAAA
>CAMRBO010000032.1 GCA_947040465.1 uncultured Mycoplasma sp. | reverse complement strand
GATTAAAAATGTTTGCAGCTTTTTCATCAATAAATAATGAAGTAATACCACTAATACCTCTAACTAATAAAGTTCCATCAAAAAATTCAACTTCATGACCATTATTAAGTGCATTATCTACTAGTTTTATAAAAGTATCAATAATTAAAAAATTGTTACCTTCATCTTCAACCAATGAATTTCACTCAATTATACCAATTGGTGGTAATAACTTGGGATTAGCAATTGCGACTGGTATTACTTTTGATTTGTCAAAACGGATAACATCAATAATTAAAACTGGGTTCAAAACAACCGGATAACCTAATACAATTTTTTTCATTATTGATTCTAAAAAACTATTTAAGGTTTTTTCAACTTCATCAATAGAAATAACTACTCCATCATAAATATATATGTGTGTTTGCAAAACCATATCTTTAATAGAAAATTTTGTATTTCTTTGAAAAATTTCATTGTAATTTCATAAAGATTTATTAAAAACTAAATTATAACTTTCATAAGAATCTATTGAAGATAGTGGTTTTGCATTTAAATCATTGAAATGTTCTTCTAAAGCATTGATTTTGTCAATTCTTTTTTTAGAATCTTCTTCAATTAATTCTTTTTCTGTTCTAACTGCAGAAAAAGCTATTTCTTTAGTTTGAGAAATAATATCTTCATATGATAATGTTCCTGAAAATTTTTTACCCTCTTCTTTAGACTTAGGTTCAAAAGAAACATTGCTCCCTAAATTACTTTGGTTGTCTTCTTCTAAATTTGTTTTTTTGTTTTCCATAAAATTCCTTTTCTCAATTTTTATACAAATATTTTATAATTCATAAAATTTAATTTTTTCTTATTATATCATGTAATTATAACATGTAATATTATTATTTTAAATATTGTTTTTAAATAAACATTACTGAATATTTATCACTCCAAAAATAACTACTTGTATTAATTATCATAAAACAAAAAAATACTTTATTTCAACTTTTTTGTCAACTTTTTTCGTCATTTGGAAAGAATTATTACCAACTTTAACCGTAATTGAAAAAGTTAAATTTTCATTATCTAATGCAGATATAGAATCAATATCAATCATTACTGGTTTTGGAGGTTCAATAGAATATTGCCTTTCAAATATAGGAGGTAAAAATAAACCTCCTGGTGTTTCTAAATTCAATTTTACAATTTCTTCTGCAGTTTTATTTATTATTGATTCCGGATTTTTTAAAGTTGGCATATATGAAAGATTACCTTGCAAAATACTATCACCTATTCTATTAGCTTCTTGGGAATTATTATTATTATGAGTAGAAACATTACTACTGGTAGGATCTTGAAAAGTTGTATTTTTTTCATAATAATAATAATATTTATCAAATGATATGCCATATGTATCCTTAGCATAATTAATCACATCATAATCAAAAACCGAATCAATTTCTGGAGAAACTCTAATCTTATAAATTCCTTTGCGTGAATTTGATTCATTAAAATCAGAAGAAGAAATATTAAACCTATATCTTGTTTCATTGTAAAGAGTGGACAAGGGAGGCTTAATCATTCCTTTGGACAAATAAGCATCCATTGCCGATTCTGATGAAGCGCCTTTCTCAATTATTACAGGTCTATTATTTATTAAAGAATTGTTTGAATAAAAATCTATGTTAAATTCTTTGCTTTTTTCAAAAATATCACTCCTAACAGGTTCAAATTCTATTCTTTTCTCATCATCACCATAATAAACATAACGAAAAGCTTTCAAGTTCAAAGTATTTTCCTTAATTGTTGTTTCTTCTATAAAAATTGTGAAAGATACAGGTTTGGTTATAGTGTCTAGTGGATTCGCACTTGAAAAGATACTAGCATTAGCTTCAAATTTAATGTTGCCACTTTTATCAAAAGAAACAATGTTTTTTTTCGTAAAATCTCACGAATACTTAATCGTATTTTTCTCATTAAGTTTAATGGATGGCAACTCAACAATAGATGGTAACTCAAAAATATTGGATAATTGTTCATTATCTTCTCCAACATTTAATAAATTTATTTTCTCTATAGACACACCGCCTTCAACTTGTCTTAATTTTCTATTTTTATTTATTTCATCTTCCAATAATTGTTCAAGCGGATTTTGACTTGAACAAGATACAAAGGTTACAATCGGAATTACCGAAAGGATGGATATTCCAGTAAAAATAATTTTCTTTGCAAATTTATTAGTCAAAATAACTCCTTTTTAAAATATTTAAAATTATAACATTGTTTACAATAATATTATCTAATTAGTCTAGCCATAAACATCAACACATTAACAAAATCAATAAATAAACGAATGCCAAATATGAGACCCAGTCTAATCATTTCTTCATTACCCATGCCACCAGATGATTCGATTTGATCTGATGTTCTTTGAATTCATCAAATATCAAAACCGATTCATACTGAAAAAATTACTACACCTATTATTGAATATCACTTTTCAGCTCTTTCTCCTCCAAAAAACATTAGAAAAATTGAAAAAATAAGTAACCCTATAGTTGCAAAAATTAAAAATGGTCCTAATTTAGAAAAATCAAAAACTTTGAAATAACCAAATAATCCCATTACTACAAAAATTCCAGATGGAGCTAAAAATAATAAAAATACATTCTTTAGACCATCTGCACTTGACCCAAAACCATAATAAAAAAGAGTAGATGAAATAAATAAACTCTGAATTAAAATAAAAGTAATATACATCAAAATTAAAACAGGTAATTTCAATTTTTGCACAAAAAAAGACATACCTAATATTAACCCAATATTAATCACCAAAAGTATAGATCATCCTGCTGAAGTGGCTATCCTAATGACAATTGAATTTATAGCAGGGATAGACATAACCAAATAAGTCATTAAGAAAATAATTGCTACACCTAATCCCATTCACATTAATGAGTAAGAAATCAACCTATTTTTAGTTGATGATTTTTCTGCTGATTTTTGGAAAACTTTTGGAAAGTTATTATTTTTATTCATCTTATTTTATCCTTTTATTTTATCGAATTGATATTTTTCAACATCATATTTTAACTTTAAAAAACATGGAGTTATGGCTTCTAATCCAGTATGTATCGCAATTACTGATGGAATATATAAATTAATGAATTCTTTTTTATTTTTTAATATTTCTGATAATTCATTTGATAAATGGATAATATCAACATTATTTGAATGACCAAGCATAATTGTTCAATCCTCAGATTTGCCATTTAATCTATTATAAGTATCAACTGTAGTTTGTATGAATATTTTATTAAAAATTCTTCCTTTTGTTAATTTTTCTAATCTTCCATTTCTAAGAGTAATTACTGGAATAATTTTAAACAGTTTAGCAATTTTTGCTGCTGATGGAGATAAACGGCCTCCTTTAACTAAACTATCGTTAAATTTTGGAAAAAGTATCATATTGTCAACTTCTCTAGAAATTTTGTTTTCAATAATGTCAATACCTTCTTGGATAGTTATTTCGTTATTAGTAACTCCTATTTCTAATTCTACTAATTCTTGAATTATTGGGATTGAAATATTATTAGATTTAATTACATGAACATTTTTATAATTTTTAGAAACTAATAACATATTTTGGTATTGTGATGATAAATGTTGCGATATTGGATACATAACTACAAAGGTATCTGGTTTAGAAATTTTGTTTAATAAATTTTCAATTTGTATAACTGTAGAACAAGAGGTAGAAACGGTAGAATCTTTCTTACTTAAATCAAAGAAAGTACTCGAAGTTATTTCAACACCATCTTCATATTCCTGTCCATCAATAGTAATGTAAAGAGATAAGTAGTGTCACCCTCTTGCTTCCGCTTCTTTTTTCGTCAATCCACTTGACGAATCTGCAACTATAACTAACTTCATATTTAACATTATATAAAAAAAATTACAATTTATCTAAATATTTTTTATTAAAAACACCAATGTAGGGAAGGTTTCTCATTTTTTCCTTAACATCTAGTCCGAAACCAGCCAAAAATTCATCCGGGACAATAAAACCAGAAATATCTGCTTGTATTTCTACCTTCCTATTTTTTGGTTTATCCAATAATGTAATTATTTTTAATGTTTTTGGATTTCTCAAAATTAAATTTTCCCTTATTTTTTCCAAAGATTTACCACTATCTATAATGTCTTCAACTATCAAAACATCTTTGCCTTTTATATCTGTAATTAAATCCATAATTATTTTTATGTTTCCGGTATTCGAAGTTCCTCCATCATATGAAGAAATTGTCATGAAATCTAGTGTGTGCTCTGTTTTAATAGATTTTATTAATTGAGCTAAAAAGGGAACTGATCCTTTCAATAATCCTATTAATATGAAGTTTTTTGAATCACAAAAAACTTCATCAACTCATGATGCAAGTTCAACTATTCTTTTTTCAATTTGATTTTGCGTTAAAAGAATTTTAGTAAATCTTTCATCTTTTATATTATTTTGCATAATTATATTATGATATTCATAACTTTTACTTCATATTTTTGTGGACCATCAACAGTAACTATATCACCTTTTTTAGAACCCATTAAAGCAATAGCTAATGGAGATTGATTACTAATCTTATTTTCAAACGGATTTGTTTCATAAGTAGTAACTATTGTAAGAATTTCTGTATTTGAAGATTTTCCGATTTTCACTTCAACTGTTGTTCCAATTGAAATTAGTGAATTTGATGATTGTTTTTTTAAAATATCTGAATTTTCAAGTAATGTTTCTAATTCTCTAACTCTATCTTCGATAAAACCTTGTTTTTCTCTAGCTGAGTCAAATTCTGCATTTTCAGATAAATCACCTTGAGCTCTTGCATCTTTAATTTCCTGAATTACTTCAACTCTGTCTTTTTCTATTAATTTTTTTAATTCATCTTTTAGTTCTTTTATTTTTTCTTTAGTAAGTAATGTTTTTTGAGATATCATATTTTTTCCTTATATTTATTTTACAATTAAAATAAAACCCTTATATCATTTAAGAATATCATAATTTAAATTACTTTTAGATATTTTACTTATTATTTCTCTTTTTCATACTCTGTTTTTTGTTACATTTGCAATTAAAAACATACCTTTGTTTTTTAAATTGTCAATATATTTCTCATAAATTGGTAAATAACTGTTTTTTGAAGATAACAATAAAATTGCATCGTATTCTTCATCATTATTTATTTGTTCTAAAATGTTTAACTTATGATTGAAAGATACTTTTGAGATTATTTGATTATATTCTTCAACACTGAATTCATTGGATAAAATGTTAATTTCTGAATTTGTTTTATTTGAAATTGCAATTATTTCATAAGGAGTTTTATGACCCAACATCAAAATTTTAATAAAATTATTTTTTATAATTGTGTTAATAGTAAATTCTACAATTTCATCATCTAACGGACTTTTAACAATCTCTCTCAGTTCAATTATTGGATCACCAAAATCCGGTCTATCTATTACTTTCATGTGTCCTTCTGAAACTAATTCCTGATTTAATATGTCTAATGTTCGTTTTTTTGTGGTTTTTTTTATTTTATACACTTTAAATAAAATTATAGTTAAAATTATTAAAGCAACAATAACTACAATAACTACAGAATAAATTAAAATGTTTTTTGTTAATTTAGATATTTCCATTAATTATTCTTCATCTTCATAAATGTCATTTTCTTCATCTTCCATAAATTCTTGAAATATTTTTTCCACTATTTCTCATTCATCATTTTCAATCATTATCAAAGAATCATCTTCAGCAATTTTAGCTGGATGAACAGTATCTCCAATTGCATATAAAATAAAAGTATCTCCATTTTCTTCAAAAGTAAAAACAACTTCCGCTTCAACGGTTGTTTCATCTTCTAAAGTTATTGTAACAAATTTTGATTTTTTTTCTAAATCACTAATATCTTTTTCCATATTATTTAAAATCCTAAAATTTGTTTTTTAATTATGTAAATTTGATAATAGAATTCTTCTAATAACAATTGATAATCATATATATTTTTATTTTCATATGGTTTTATTTCTTTTTTCATAAAATTCCTTAATTTATATTTATCTAATTATT
>CAMRBO010000031.1 GCA_947040465.1 uncultured Mycoplasma sp. | reverse complement strand
CCTTTTTCTTTTTGTTCTTTTATTCAATTAACAGAATTTTCAACATTAAAACAATTAGAAGAAAATATTGCTCCCTGTGCTGATCTTAAAACTTTAGGATTGTACATATCAACACCTTCAAAGACAACATCATCATATCCAAATGCTTTTGCAGTTCTAATTAATGTTCCTAAGTTTCCTGGGTCATTAATTTTATTTAAAAACAAAACATTATTACCTAATTTCTTTGGTTTTGTCATTCTGCAAATTGCTATTACATTTTGGGGGGTTGATGTTGTTGAAAGTTTACCAATTTCACTTTCTCGACAAAAAAGAGTTTCTTCAAAATCATATAATTTTTCTGTTGAAATAATAGTCTTAACAATGTTTGTTTTTAAGGCTTCTTCTACAAGGTGTTTGCCTTCAATAATATAAGTTCCAGTTTCATAGCGATACTTTTTTTGCAAAAGTTTTTTATATTCAATAACTTCATTTTTTGTTAAATAGTCTCTATGCATTTCAATTAAATATTCTTTATTACTCATCATTATCCTCTGTTAAAAAGTTCTTTCCTTTTTGAACTTCAAACAATGACAAATTTTTAAAATCATTTTGTCTTAATATTTCATAAGCGACTAAACTGACACTATTTGCTAAATTAAGGCTTCTACATTTTTCACTCATAGGAATCCTTAAACAATTATCAATATTATTTTTTAAAATGTTTTTATGAATTCCTGTAGATTCCCTACCGAACATTACTCAAACATCTTTTGAATCTTTGAAATTTGCTTCAGCATAATTCCTAATTCCGTATCTAGAGATATAGTATATTTTCTTATCACTATGTTTTTCAAGAAATTCTTCATAATTTTCATAAACATGATATTCAATATCCTCAATTGCTCTACCAGCGGCAGCGCGCTTAATCAAGGGATGATATAAATCAAATGACAATGGTTTAATTATATGTAAAATGGCATCCGTTGCATAGCATGTTCTAATTATGTTCCCTGTATTAGGTGGAATCTCTGGTTGGTATAAAATAATATTTATCATAAAATGAATTATATATTGTTTTATGTTTGTTTTTATTCTTTATAATTATTTAAATAAAGGATTATTAAATAGAAAGGATATTATGTCAAAACCAGAAAGATATTTGTTTGCGATTGATTTAGATGGTACAGTATTATCTAATTCAATAACTAATGAAATTCACCCGAGAACTATCGAAGGTATTAAAATGGCTAAAGATAGAGGTCATGTTGTATCCATAATTACAGGAAGACCTTGAGTTTCCACTAAGGAAATATACGAAAAACTCGGATTAGATACAATTGTCGGAAACATCAATGGGGCACATATTCACAATCCTTGTGATCCATTTTTCATTGATTATATTAGATATGTTAATTTAAATGAAATGCTTTATATTATTAGTGATGAATATTTAAAAAAAGTTACTAAAAATTATGCTATTGAGGGACCTGGATGAGTTCAAATACAAAATAGAGATAAAGAATTAGAGCAAATATTCGGATTTAATAAACTTCCTAAATTTGTTGAAGGTATTGATTTAAGTAGGATACCTTTAAAACCAATAGGTGTAGTCCTAGATATAGACTTCAAAAAAATACAAAATGATGATGAAAAAGAAGTTAGTTCAATGAATAAAGCTAAAAATCTAAAAAAATATCTTGATAGAATGTATGGAGATTTAGCTGAATTTAATTATTGAACAAGAGGTGATGATGGTTCCAAGATTTTTGATATTACAGCTTTAGGTGTTTCTAAATCAAAAGTTATCTCTCTTTTATTGAGATTTTATGACATTAAAGCGACCAACAGTGTTGCAATAGGTGATGGATTCAACGATATTTCAATGTTAAAAATGGCAGAACATTCTGTCGCTATGGCTAATGCAGATCAAAATGTAAAAGAATATGCTACCATTGTTTCTTCGCTAACCAACAAAGAAGGTGGTGTTGGAGATTTCATTATTAATTTTTTGAACAATTTAGAAAATTAATAATATAATAAGAATAACTTTTTATAAGTTTGTATAAAGGAATTATATTATGGCGAAACCAACAACAAAAACCCCACAACCCAAAAAGGATGCAAAACCAATTAAATTCATTGAATATAGCAATGGAATATTTGATGATAAAAATATAATTGGTGTAGATGAGACTGGTGTTGGTGATTATTTAACACCATTGGTTGCTTGTGCTGCTTTTGTTGAAGTATCTAATATAGATAAAATTAAACAATTAGGTGTCACAGATTCTAAATTAATGACTGATAAAAAGATTTTGGAAATATTTCCAAAATTAAAAGACCTTTTGATTTTTAGAGTTAGTCATCTAACTCAAAAAGGTTATAATAATTTAAATAAATATATGAATGCAAATGAATTAAAAATGCTTTTACATATAAAATCAATCAATCATTTAGAATTAACTTTAAAAGTAAAGAATGATATGATTATTATTGATCAATTTAGTAACGAATCAAGCATTGTTAAATACTACACCACTTTGGTTGAGGGGAAACTTAGTGCAGAATCTTTTATTAAACCAGTTATGTTATTGGAAAAAGCGGAATCAAAACACATTTCTGTTGCTGCAGCTTCAGTTATAGCTAGATATCATTTTCTAAAAATGATGGAAGACCAAGATGAAGAGATTGAAATGAAAACACCATTAGGAACAAATGAAATTGTAGAAAGATTTGCAATGGAATTCGTTAAAACATATGGACGTAAAGCTCTTTATTCTTTAGCTAAAATTAGTTTCAAAACAACTGAAAAAATAGATAAAATTATGGCAGAAGAAAAAAATAAGTAAAATTATTTATCAATAGTTCTATTTATGGATAGCATTATTGATTCAATGGGCGCACTTCCATTGATTAACTTAAAAGCTAAAAATCCTGTTTCAATTAAAGAACCTTTAGAGTAGATGATATTTTTTATTTCTTTTTCAATAAGCTTTGATGAAAAAAGTGAATCACCAAAATCCGATAAAACAAAACCATTAGTTATTTTTATGTTATTTTTTAATATTTTATTTAAATCTGCTATTATTTCCGTTTCATTATTTTCATCCAAACCATAAATAAATACTTTAGTATTATTATAATTTATAGGTGACATGGAAATAAAATAATCTTTAACAGCATTTGAAAATTTAATTTTATTTGTGATAATTATAAAAGCGTACAAATTTACATCCTTAATTTAAAGTATTTTACAACTTTATTTTAAAATTATACTTAAAAAAATGATAAAATTTATTAATAAATTATTAGTTTAGTTAGTGAGGAATCAATGTTTACAAAAAAAAATTTACTTTCATTATTTGTCCCTGTGATAATTACAATTCCTTTAACTTTATCTTCTTGTTCTTCAAATGATGAACAAAAAATAAATGAGGCTAAAGACAAAGTTAAGGCAATAGCAGCGTTAAAACTTTTACCTACATTCAAAAGTACAACACCTACACCAATAAACCCATTAGAATTGAAAATAACAGATTTTTCAAATCCTCCTTTACCAACTGGTTATTCTCCCAATGATTTTACAATAGAAGTGTGAAGCATCGAACTTCCTATATTAGGGTCGAAAAATTTAGATATTTGATTGAAAGTGACTTCAACTTCAACTTCAGAAATTTATCCTGACATATCAGAATTTTATAGCATAGAATCAACAAACATTAAGGAATTAGAAGAGACGAAAGTTATCGAGGTTGGTGAAGAGTCTTTGAAACCTAAATTTGAAGAATTAGTATTAGGAAATAAATCTTTAATAACAACAATGATAAATGAAGCTATTTTGGGAATTGGTTATTTTGAAAATAATTCTTCTATAGATATCCAAAAATTAAAGGATAAAGATGTTGAAGAAATTATTTCATTAGATAAAAGACTTGTTTCAGACAATACAAATAAATTTGTTTTTGAAGGACGACAAAAAAATGTTTATTTTAATTTTGTTAAATTTGAAGGAGAAGCTATTTTGTTGAATTGTATATTGAATGATGAGAAGGTCGTCGGAACCTCAGGAATCATAATAGAATTGCCATTTGAAGGTATTGATCAAGGCGGTGTGTAATGAAAATAAAATTTTTAGTACCAATGTCTTTATCGATAATCATATCACCTACAATTGTTTTGGTTTCTTGCGGAAATGAATCTTTGTCACAAGAGGAACGTGATGAACAAATAAATTGAGTATATCAAGCAGCAAAAGATAGGGTATCACCTAAACCAACAGATGTTGATAATGTAAAAAATATTGGCGACATTAATGAAACCCATATAAATAAAATATTAAATAAAGATGGTCAAAATCTTTTGTTTAAAATATTAAATTTTGAAATTCCATTGATTGGAGCTAAAGATACTGATGTTAATGTTAAGGTATCTTCTAAATTAGATGAAAGCATTTACCAAACATATTCATTTAAACTTAGTGGTGCTGTATCTAATATTGAAAATATAGTTCCCATGAACAAATTGACGTTTGAAAATAAACTTAATGAAGTTTATTTTAATGATTACACTAATGAAATTAGAAACGATATTTCAATAAGGATTAAAGAAACTTCAAGTGATCTTGACATTTCAGAAAAATTTATATATCCGCCATCAGTTGAATCAGAAAATATATTTTCTGATTCATCAAAACCCCAATTGACAGCTTTTTCTAGCAAACTTCAAAACTATATCGCACCTACTATTGTTGACAGTTTGAATGCAATAGCATTTCAAAAAAATATGAAAATAACCAATACTGAATTGTCGATAGATGCAAATATTAAACCTACTGATATGATTACAAATGGAAAAGTTAGTTTTACAATAGAGTTTGATGAAGATTCTAAAAGTGTTTATACATTTGAACCATTTTTAGTAAATACATTTTCAAATAATTTCTCTAATTTGAGAAACGATTTAACCATTCTTATTAAAGAAAAATTCAAACCCGATTGATTGCATGAGGGCCAACTTCCAGCAACTCCACCAGCAACAAAAGTTCAAAACTCATTGACTCCTTATTTAGGAGTTCAATTTTCAAAAAATTTTAGTGAATTTGATAAAGAATTCATAATATCATTCAATCCCGAAAGCGGAACGGATTTAATTGATGAAACAAGTAAAATATACTTTTCCATATTTAATAAAAGATATTCAAATACTCTTTTTGAAGAATATAGTATTATGGTAAGTGAAATAAACGGGTATAAAGATGGTGTTATAAATTTTGATCCTTCACTAACAAATAGAAGGGAAGAATCATGAAATTAAAAATATCCCTTTTAACAACAACGGTCTTAATTCCTATTATTTCCCCGTTAATTATGTTTTCTTGTTCCTCAACTGATCAAAATTATATAGACGAGTTTTACAAAAGTGTTGTTGAAAAAAAAGATTGAGTAGAACATAGTAAAATATATGCATCTTCAATTTATAATTTAGATACATTTGAAAAAGCTTTTCCTTCAGTTTTCAAAACTGAAGGAGGATTTGTTATTACGCTAGAAGATATAATTCCTACAGATGCAAACGGATCAAGTAATTACACGGTTTATTTAAGAGATGAAAAAACTAAGGAAATTTATTGACCAACCCCTACAGTAATCGGAACAGAAATTAATGGTGATGAAATAAAAGAAAGTGTTACTTCTTTCAATATCTCTAATTTCAAAATTGCAACACTTGATACTATTTCAAGTTTTAATAACAAATACAAGTTAATTGATGATGTGCAAACTTTGAATGCAGAAGGAAAGTCGCTGTTCAATAGACTAAATATTGAAGAAGCTATAAATTTTGATGATCCAGGAAATCCTAATTATATAGGAAAATTATTTGATTTAAAAAATCCGATCCCACCTTTTGAAATATCTTCATATGAAAAAATTTCTGCAGATAATGATAATAAGGAACTTAAATTCAAAATTTATCTTAAAAATGAATTAGAAGAAACGATGGGTCCAGGAAAAATTGTGACTTTAAAATAACAAATATATTTTTTTATGTTATATAATTTTTAAATTAAAACTATTAAGGAGTAAATGTGACCAAATTCTTAAAATTACTATCAATAACAACTCTTTCAACTCCATTGATAATGATTTCTTGTTCTCAACATGTTCCTTTGATAACATCTAAGGTTGAAATTGATAGAATACAATTAGAAAATAATTTTATCAAAACAGATCCTTTATTCGATTTAAGTTCTATAGATAAATTCGTTAATAATTTTAATGAAAATCCTCAAAATTACTTCATATCCCCTACTAATGTTCCTTCAGACACAGTAGTGCCCTTTATAAAAGCTAATACAGAACATTTTGTAATAGATAACCAAACTAAAAAACCCATTATGAGCGCTCAAAGTGTTCCTAATGTTACTTTGCCATCTTTTAAAACCATTAAATT
>CAMRBO010000030.1 GCA_947040465.1 uncultured Mycoplasma sp. | reverse complement strand
CGAGATTCTCCGGAGTGACTGGAGTTCAGACGTGTGCTCTTCCGATCTATTCAACTCTATATCTTTATCACTTAATAAACTTGGTAAATTTATCTTTTGGTTTATTTCAGAAATATCAATATCACTTGAAAATTTTTGTTTTAAATTTCTAAAAGATTGTGATATTTTCATTTTATCTTTTTCTTCCAGTGTGTTCCTAATTATTCTTGACAAATTTGTTTCACTCATATAGTTATTTCCATTACTTATATCAATAAAAGATGATTTAATAGGAATATTAAAATTAACAATTTTTTTTCTTGCAAACGTTGATCACTCTACCCTGTATCATTCAATGGGTAATGTTTTTAGTTGTTGGCTTTTATCAGCTATCAATTCATTGAGTTCTTCCTGGTGCTCTTCTTCATTAAATTCAATTATTAAACTCATTCCTGAAAAATCACCACTATCATTATTTTCATGTTTCTTAAATTTATCCCCTTGCAAGTGTGGAAATTTTTTATTATCAACATATAATTCAATTAATATTTTGGGTTTTTCAGAATTAACAATATCTTTTAAATATTCTTCAACTATTTTTCTATTAAAAAAATATTCATTTAAAGAATTTTTTATACTCTTGCCTTTAAATGTTCCTGATAAAACCATATGAATAGCTTCAAGGATTGTTGTTTTCCCTACTCCGTTATTTCCAACTAAGATATTTGTCCCTTCATTAAATTCTAATTCAAATCTTCCATTAAAACACTTAAAGTTTTCAATCACAATTTTCTTTATCATTAATTATTTTCCTCAAATGATAATAATATATTTCTATAATGTTCATAATGTTTCTTTCTTAATTCAATTTCTTTGGGAAGACCTTCTTTTAAATTTGATGTTAAAATATCAAATTTATCTAATATTTTTACTATTCTTTCCTGTTCTTGTATTGGCGGGATGGGAATTTCCATATTCAAAACTTTTTGCATACTGGGGTGTTTTATTCCTGAACCTCTATAAAACGACGATATTGTTTTTATATTATTCTGCATAAAATAATATAAAAATTTATTGCTTAAAATTGTTTTGTCATTTGATGTTGCAATTCTATTGTCTGTGGTTGAAAATTTACCTTTATAATATTGAACAATTGGATTCCCGCCTCACGGAATATAAACTATTTCACCTTCTGAAAATTTATTTTCTACATATTTTTCTTCAGTATATATATCAGAATTATATGTTGTTAGAATTTTAATACTCCCTTTATTTAATAAAGGAAAACTTAATTCATTTGTTAAAAAATAAAAATATTTATTAATTTTTATTTGATTTGATTTTTCTATACCGTTAAATTTCTTATCTCAAATAGTGTGTTTTCAAAGCGGCGCAAATTTAATATCTTTATTAAAATGAAATAATTCATTCCTATAGTGTTCAAATTGTTTTATAGTCGCTGTAAGCTCTGCTGTAAGCTCTGCTGTAAGCTCTGCTGTAAGCTCTGTAAATTTATCTAATATTTTGACAATTCTTTCCTGCTCTTTAATTGGAGGTATGGCAATTTTAATTTTTTCTAATTTTTCTCTTGGTAAGTGGAGGGGAGTTGCAGATTTATTTATAAATGAATTTATTAATTTTTGTTTAGACTTAAAATAATAATATAAATATTTATGATTTAATAAATTTAAATTATGTTCAAATGTATAACAAACATCATTAGCAAAAAAATCATCATATTGTCAATCTATGTGACCTGCGCTACCATATTGTGCTATTGTTATTTGATTCGCATCTCTATTTTTTAAGTTAATTTTTCCAAATGGAGTGACACCACCACTTATGGCATTAAATTTTCCATTTTCAATTAAATCTCTTTTAGTAATCCTTTCGCCTCTATTTATTTTTATTACTTCCCCTAATTTTAAAAATTCAACATCCTTACAATTATTAATTAAATTATCCATTACTTAATTTCCTTAATAATTTCATTGATTTCTTTTCGTAATTTTTCATTTTTTGCCACTATTTCATTGATTTCTTTTTCAAGTTTTACAATATCAATGATTTCAGTTATATCTTCTTTTTCAACATAAGTGTTTACACTTAAGTCATAGTTATTTTCAATTATTTGATCTTTGTCAATATTTTTAGATATGTTATTAATTTCTTTTCTATCTTTTACTAAATTTAAAATAAAATCAATATTATCTGGCGCTAATTTATTGCCATTATTAACTTTTATAAATTGATTAGAAGCGTCTATAAATAAAACATCACTTGTGTTACGTGATTTTTTCATCACTAAAATATTAGTTGAAATTGAAGTTCCAAAAAATAAATTATCAGGTAATTGAATAATTGCATCTATATAATTGTTTTCAATTAAATGTTTTCTAATTTTTTGTTCTGCACCCGAGCGATAGAAGATTCCCGGAAAACAAACTATTGCCGCCACTCCGTTAGAAGCTAAATGATTAATAGAATGCATAATAAAGGCAAAATCAGCCTTTGATTTAGGTGCTAAAATTCCTGCCGGTGAAAATCTGTCATCATTTATAAGTTCTGGATTAGCATCCCCATCTCATTTGGTAGAATAAGGTGGATTAGACACAATAGCTTCAAATGGAGCTTTGTCTAAATGTAATGGCTCCAATAAAGTATCGCCGTTTTGAAGATTAAATAAATGATAGTCAACATTATGCAAAAACATATTCATTCTAGCTAAGTTATAGGTGGTAATGTTAATTTCTTGTCCGTAAAACCCATCAACATTATTTGTTCCTAATATTTTAGCAAACTTAAGCAATAAAGAACCTGAACCAACAGCTGGATCATAAACTTTATCAATTTTTGTTTTACCAATAATTGTAATACGAGTTAGTAATTCTGAAACTTCTTGAGGTGTGAAGTATTCTCCACCACTTTTACCAGCATTTGATGCATACATAGTCATTAAATATTCATAAGCATCGCCAAAAACATCAATTGAATTGCTTTGATAATCTCCTAATTTGAAATTATTAATTGCATTCATAATTTCTAATAGTCTTTTGTTTCTTTGACCAATTGAGCTACCTAATTTATTAGAATTAACATCCATGTCAGCAAATAAACCCTTAAGATCGTCTTCACTAGGTTTTCCATTAGCTGAAGATTCTATGTTACGAAAAACATTTGCTAAAACTTCATTTAAATTATCCAAATTGTTTGTATCAACGTTATTTAAAACATTTACAAATAATTCCGACGGTTTAATTCAAAACCCTTTTGCATCAATTGATTCTATTTCAATATTACTTGGAACATCAGAATCCCTTAAACTGGCATAATCAAACTCAACGCCATTATCAGTAATTACTTCTTTCTCTTCTTCGTTCCAAAAATTAGTTAAATTTTCGGAAATGAAACGGTAAAACATAAATCCAAAAATATAGTTTTTAAAATCTCAACCATCTACACTACCTCTTAAATCATTAGCTATTTTTCATAGCGTCTTGTAAAGTTCCGCTTTATTATTTTCTCTATTATTTTCCATTATTTTCTCCTTTTATAATTCAATTAAACATTTTGGTGTTTAATTGAACTTCTGTTTCTAAATTTTTATTCAATTTGTCAATTTTTTCTAATACATTAAACAACTTTATATTTGATAGTGTTTCTACTTCGTTAAAATCTTTAATGTTCAATTCTAAAACAATCTTTTTTTTAGCATATTTAACAAAAAATCCATTAGAAGAGTCTAATAATTTTTTTGACTTCTTTTGCAACTCTATTCATAAATTAATTTGATTATAATTCAAACATCTTATGATTAAAATATTATTATCAACTATTACTTTTGAATAATTTTTATCAACTATTCAAAATTTATAAGGCGGTAATACTTTCATTAAAATATCATTTTCCTGAATTTCATTTTCTTTTTTAATCAAGTGTTTGGAGTAATATGATTCTAATTGAAACAAATTTAAATCATAAAAATTTTCTAAATCCGTTCCTTTAATAATTTTATACCCATATTGCCCATCATTATTCGATCTAATTTTTAAAATTCCTGAATAAATATTTGCTATTTCATTTAATTTTATAAATACCTTCTTTAACTATACAAATATATCATACACTAAAAATTGTATTTTTTCCAAAAAACATTTAAAAATGAAATATTTTCATACTTAAAGAAGGTATTGTGGATATTTATTTTAAAATTACCTTGAAGAATAACAAAGAAAAAGCCGAAACTCTTTCGGCAAATTAGATGTAATTTAATAAAAGATGATTGTTGCAACTAAATAATTTAATAAAAGTTTATTTGTTTCACAAATCTTTTCGAGAACCTAAACTCAGTTTTGCTTCTTTTGAATATTTAGCATAGTCAATTTTACCAACTTCATGCGTGCTTAAGTTCTTAATGACATCCTTGTATCAATACATTGAAGATTTTGGATATCTTGGGAAGTTAGGATCATCAAAGTCCACTCCAACAAAACCATATTTTTTTCTGTATCCACCTGATGGTGAAAAGATATCACAATAAGTTCAAGCAGAATAACCAATAAAATTAACTCCTTCACTGATTGCCTTTTGAACTTCTCTTAGATGTTCATTTAAATAATCTATACGATAATTATCTTCGACAATGCCACCAGTCTTCTTATCAAAATAACCTAGACCATTTTCTAAAATCATTAATGGGGCTTTGTATTTATCTCATAACACATGAGATGATATCGATAATTGTTCTGGTAATATTAATCAATTTCAATCAGTGTAACGATTATTTTTTGGATAAACAATTGCTGCTTTATCAGTAATGAAATACCCTGGTTTATTTTGTCATTCAATTCCTTCTGATAATCTTTTCGGATGAGCAATGATAGCTGGACGATAATAATTTCAACCAATCAAGTTTAATAAATTATTTTTCATTATTTCTAAATCTTCATCTAGAACTATGTTTTCTAAACCTTGTTCTTTAATAGCTGTTCAAAAACATTCTGGGAATGTCCCCAACATATTTGGATCAAGAAAAAGGTCTAAATTATATTCATTAAAAATTTTACATGCTTCAACATCATCTTTATCGTTTTCATCATAAGGGATTGGCGGATTTCAATCATGGTCAATTCCTAACAAAGAACCTTCTTTAATATTTCCATCACGCATTGCTTGATCAAATTCTTGTTTTGCAATACCACCAGAAATTGAAAGGTAATAAACTGCTTTTCAAAATTCTTTTGGATCTTTTTTACCAGGTGGAAAGTAGTCATCTAAATAACCCAATACAGTATAAGAAGAATTCTCATCACTTACATATCATAGATTAGTATATTTACCTAATCTTTTAAAAATTGCTCTAGAGAAATCTCGGAAGGCTCCTAAAAACGCACGAGAAGAAGTCCCTCCTTGTTCTTCTAATCAAAGAGGAGTATCTCAATGGTATAAAATAGGGATTGGTTTAACACCGTTAGCTATCAATGATTTAAATGCATTTTCATAAAAATCTAGACCTTCCTCATTTACTACTCCTGAATTGTCAGGGAATACTCTAGCTCAGTCTAAATTATAAACAAAACCATTCACTCCCATTTCTTTCATGATTGTCGAATCTAAATCATATTTTTCATAATAGTTAGCAGCATCAACTATTGAAGCTATTTCTCTTTCAGCAGCACCCTTTGGTGGTATGTAATAATTTTCTATTGTGAACTTATCTCAGTTAGAGTGAGTCCTTCCACCTTCAAGCCTTCCACCCTCAACTTGATAAGAACAAGTCGAAGTCGAAAATATAAACTCTTTTGTAAATTTTTTCATAACACCTTCTTTATATAAATAATTATATATCAATATACAATTCATATTATTTTTATTTGAAAAATTAATATGAATATGATAAAATTATAAAGCACAACACAGCCAATATATATTGTTTGGCATTATTAAATTCTAAATAGATTTGAGAGTAATTTTAGCTGTAAAATGAAAACATTATATTTAATATAAAACAAACAAGAATATATTCCTCGTTATGCAAAGAAAGAGGTACTTATGTCAAGATATATTAAATCATCATTTAAAAAATCACGTCGTTATGGTTTTTCAATTTTGGAAAATGGTAAAGAATTCGCAAAAGGAAAGGGTCGTCAATACGCTCCTGGTCAACATGGCCAAAAAAGAGTTAAGGTTTCAGAATATGGTTTACACCTATATGAAAAACAAAAATTAAGATATATGTATGGAATAAGTGAGAAACAATTTAAAAATACATTTGAGAAAGCTTCAAAAAGACAAGGTCAAGCTGGTGTCAATTTCATGCAAATGTTAGAAACAAGATTAGATAGTTTTGTTTATAGAACTGGATTAGCTGAAACAAGAAGACAAGCAAGACAACTTGTAAATCACGGACACTTTACTCTTAATGGTAAGAAAGCAGATATTCCTTCAATGCAAATTAAAATTGGAGATATTATAACTTTAAAAGAAGGAAGTAGAAAAAATGTTCAAATTTTAGACGCTAAAACTCGAAAAGAATTGGCTGCTTGAGTTAAATTAGAAAAAGACTTTGTTTTTAAATTAGATAGACTTCCTGAAAGAAAAGAACTAAACACAGAAATCAACGAATCTTTAATCGTTGAACATTACAATAAATAAATTTAAAAAATAAAAAAAAAGGAGGAGGAAAAAAAAAAAAAAAAAAAAAAAAAAAAAA
>CAMRBO010000029.1 GCA_947040465.1 uncultured Mycoplasma sp. | reverse complement strand
TTCAATTTTCAAAAATTTTTAATATAAATATCTTTACTTATCAATTACAAATCTAAATTTCCACTTTTGAAAAATTTCCTGTTTTCTTATGAAGGTGTTTTGAAATATTTTTCTAACTGTTTCAATCCAGAGGTTAAAAGTTCCTCCAATAAAAGTATATCTCTTCATTTTATATTCAATATAGCTTTCAGAATTAATGTTTGAAATATTGTTCATCAATATAAACATTGAATTTATTTTTCTAAAAATGTAATTTCTTGAATTTTGTATTCATTTTTCATTATAGTGTAATTGTCCCTTTGTTTTATTTAGTAATTAAATTTTGAGGCAAAAAAGACTTTTTTTACAAAAGTCTTTTTTATTTATATTTTTTTGGTAACTTTATATAATTAATTACTTCTTAATGTGTTAAAATTTATTTAGATATTTAAATCATTAAATAAAAAATGAAAAAAATACGCACTATTACGGATTCAATTGGGTGTGTCTTATTATCAAATAAGATGCTAGTTGATTTGAAGTTTTAGGAAGAAAATAACAAACTAAAAGGAAAACAAATGTCAGAAGACAATATTAAAACAGAAGTTCTTGAACAATCAAGTTTAAGTTCTTCAGAAACAAGTGAAATTGTTTCAACAAAAAAATTATTGGAGGCTGGAACATATTTCGGTCATAGAAAAGCTCAATGAAATCCAAAAATGGCTCCATATATCCATACTCAAAAAATGAATACACATATTATAGATGTTTCTAAAACACAAAAATCTTTAGAATTAGCTTATAAATTAATTTTTAAAGCTGCCCAAAAAGGTGCTACATTTATTTTTGTTGGTACAAAAAGACAAGCAAAAGAAGTTATCAAAGAACAAGCTTTAAGAACAAATTCAGCTTATGTAAGTGAAAGATGATTGGGTGGAACTTTAACAAACAATAAAACAATCTTTAGTCGTGTTAGAGCAATGGAAGATTTAGAAAAACTTGAAGCAACAGGTTTTGAAGGTTATACTAAAAAAGAAGGAATCCTTAAAAAGAAAGAACTTGATAAATTACAAAAAAATTTACAAGGTATTAGAAATATGAATTCTGCTCCTCAATTTATGATAATAGCGGATCCAATGGATGATTTGATTGCTGTTAAAGAATCAAGGAAAAGAAATATTAAAGTTATTGGAATAATCGATACTGATTGTGATCCAGAATTAGTAGATTTAGGAATTCCTGCAAATGATGATTCTGTAAAATCATTGAACTTGATTATTACAATATTGGCAGATGCTATTGTTGAAGCGAAAAATGGAACAGTTAAATTTGCTTATCAACCTGATGATAAAATTGTTTTACCTGTTGATGTAAATAAAGAAAGACGTACATTCACTAGAACTCCAAATAGAAATTTCGAAGGTGGAGAATACAAAAAAAGAACTTGAGAAAACAAAGAAAGACCTGAAGGATGAGTTCCAAGACCTCCATATAATAGAAACAAACCAGCAACTCTTGAAGTTAGCGTTAAAAAAGAAGGGGATGATGTTTAATGTCTGAAAATCCAATTAAAGAATTAAGAGAATTAACAGGAAGTGGATTTATTGATTGCAAAAAAGCTTTAGATGCTACAAATGGAAATATTGAAGAAGCAATCAAGTGATTGCAAGAAAACGGGATTGCCAAAGCTGTTAAAAAATCTGGAAGAATTGCTGCTGAAGGTTTGGTTTCTACACTTGTAAATGATAAATTTGGTGTAATTTATGAAGTTAACTCTGAAACTGATTTTGTTGCCAAAAACGAAAAATTTATCGCTTTAGTTAATGAAATAGGAAATATTTTAATTTCTAATGATTTTAAAAATGATGAAGAAGCTTCAATGTTGAAAAATAATAAAGGTCAAACCATTGGGGAATTAGCGACATTAGCAACTTCGACTATTGGTGAAAAAATATCATTCAGAAGAGCTATTAAATTTTCTAAAAACAAAGGAACTTTTATTGGTAATTATACTCATTCTGATGGTCAAAAAGCAGCTTTATTTATAGCTAATGGTTCAAATGATGATATTTTAAAAGGAGTTGCTATGCATATTACTGCAATGAGTCCTGAATTTTTAAATGAATCTACAGTTCCTGCAGAGAGAGTTCAAAAATTAAAAGAAGAATTTGCAGATTCTCCAGCATTACAAGGAAAGCCTGATGCTATTAAAGAAAATATTTTAAAAGGAATGTTAAGAAAATCTCTTTCAGAAGATACATTAACTGAACAAGAATATGTTGTTGAACCAGGAAAAACAATTGCTCAATTTTTAAAAGAAAAAAATGCTACTGAAATAAGTATGGTTCGTTTTGAAGTTGGTGAAGGTATCAATAAAGAAACTATTGATTTTGCAGCCGAAGTCAAAGCACAAATGTCTAAGTAACATTTTATTTATTAATGAACAAAAAAACCTTTAAATAAAAGGTTTTTTTGTTCAAATATTATAAATTATATTTTTTCCGATATTTAAATGGTCCATCACGAAAAGCATTAAAGTTCTCAGAGGGAATTATATTAATTTCACAAGTCATTTTATGTGTCTCTTTGTTTCTTCAAACGAATTGAACTTTATCAGATACCATATAAATAAATGTGAATCCTAAATACATTACAATTCCTATTCCTATAAATGTAAATAATATTGTCGGATATGAAACTAATGGTCCTAAATATGGCGCTAACATATCATCAATTCCATTAATTGATGGTATTGAAAGATAAAACCAATTAGCCTTTCATCTAGGATCACTGACGTTTGATAAAATTAGATTAAGTAGAAACACCATAATTGTAAATAAGGACATAATCAAAATCGTATATGATATTTCACTTTTATAAAATACAGGTTTCAGACTAGCGAATAAATAAGTAGATAAAACGACTGATGAAGAGTGAGTGATAAAGAAGTCTCAAAATATATAATTATCAAGTCCAATTTCCATACCTCCATGTTCACTTCAATATTCTGAATTACTTAAGTCAGGAATTATTAAACCAATAATTCCTCCGCCGATTGCGAATATTCCGAAATATTTAATTAAATCTATTCTCCTAAAACATAGAGCCATTGAAATTAAAAGAATAAACATCCTACAAAAATGGAACGGAACTAATTCTCACAAATTTGGATAACCCCCAATTGCAAGGATAATAATTCTAAATATTGATAGAGAAAAAATTCCAATTCCAATTCCTTGGTAGAAAATTATTGCAACCTTCTGATTTTTCATATAATTTCTATGGATGTTATCTTTGAATAAAAAAATAAAAAGCAAACTTAATAATACTATTGTATAAAAAACATAAACCAGTCATTTTGACTCTTCAAAAGTCATTTTATTTCCTTGTCAAGATAAGAAAGACAAACCAAATATACCAGTCCCAACAACATCAGGAAGTGAATTATTAAATACTTCAAAATTATTAATCATATTTTAAATATATCATAATATATATATTAAATTTAATATTAAATTTGTTATGCTATTATAATAATATAAATATATTTTTAGTGATGAGGTTGAGGAATAATGGCAAACAATAAAAAAGATATGAAAATTATTGTAAATCACTTAAAAAACTTAGGATTTGTTTTTCAAAGTTCGGAAATATATGGTGGATTATCAAATACTTGAGATTACGGACCATTAGGAATTTCTATGATTAATAAAATAAAAAAGGAATGATGAAAAAATTTTATCAATATGGAAATAAATAATGTTGGACTTGATTCAAAAATATTGTTAAATCCGAAAATTTGAGAAGCTAGCGGTCATATTTCAAATTTCTCAGATCCTTTAATAGAAAATAAAATAAATCACAAAAGATATCGAGCAGATCACATTTATGAAGAAGTAAGTAAAAAAAATTGTGATGGAATGAATAACGAAATTTTAGAAAAGTTTTTAAAAGAAAATGTAAAAGAATACGATGGTTCTAAAACAGATTGAACCGAAATAAAACAATTTAATTTAATGTTTGAAACTGCTCAAGGTGTTACAGAAGATAAAAAAATACCCATATACTTAAGACCGGAAACCGCACAAGGAATTTTTATAAACTTTAATAATATTCAAAGAAGTTTAAGATTAAAATTACCCTTTGGTGTCGGTCAAGTTGGTAAATCTTTTAGAAATGAAGTTACACCAGGAAACTTTATTTTTAGAACAAGAGAATTTGAACAAATGGAATTAGAATTTTTTACATTTCCTGAAAGAGATAAAGAAGATTATGATTATTATGTTAAAAAGTCACATGATTTTATTATTTCTTTGGGAATCAAAGAATCATCTTTGAAAATAAGAATTCATGAAGAAGAAGAATTGGCTCATTATTCAAAAGGAACAAGTGATATTGAATTTCTTTATCCTTTTGGTTGAGGAGAAGTTATGGGTATTTCTAATCGACAAGATTTTGATTTAACATCACACAATAAATTATCAAATACGAAATTACAATATTTAGTTCCAGAAACAAACAAATTTATTGTCCCCACAGTTATTGAGCCATCTGTTGGTGTTGATAGATTATTGTTAGCAATTTTAGTTGATGCATTTGAAATTGAAAAATTAGAAAATGAAGATCGAATAATTCTGAAAATTGATAAAAATATTGCTCCATATAAAGTGGCAATTCTACCACTTGTAAAAAAACTTTCAGATCAAGCTAAGGAACTTTATTTAGATCTTGTTAAAAATGATATCGAAACATCTTTTGATGAAATCGGCTCAATTGGTAAAAGATACAGGCGCCAAGATGCGATAGGAACATATTATTCAATAACTTTTGATTACGATTCTTTAGAAGATAAGATGGTGACTATTAGAAACAGGGATACAATGATTCAAGAGAGAATTCTTATAGAAAAAATAAAAGATTATATAAAATAATAAAGAACGGAGCAGTATTGAGTTCATCAATAATTAATCAAATATTACAAAAATCAGACATTGTAGAAGTTGTTGGAGAATTTATAAATCTTTCAAAAGTGGGAAAAAATTATAAAGGAATTTGTACTGTTCATAACGACACTTCACCTTCACTCTCTGTTTCTCCTGAAAAACAATTTTTTAAATGTTTTTCATGTGGTATCTCTGGAAACGCAATTACTTTTTTAGAAAAATTTCAAGGTATGTCTAAAAAAGAATCAATAATTTTTCTTTCCAAAAAATATGGAGTTGATCACAAGGAATTCGAATATGTTGAAAATTCTAGATATAATGAAAAGCAAAAAGAAATTATTAAAGTATTTAATGATGTTAGTCAAAAGTTTTCATATGATTTAACATTTAAGGAAAATATCAACGCAATTAAATTTTTAGAAAATAGACATTTGGATTATAAAATACAAAATATGTTTTCCATTGGATATGCCAAACCTACAAAATCTTCAAACTATAAGGATTTCCTTTTGAAAAAAAATAATAATATTTCAACATTGATTAATGCATCATTAATCAATGAAAAAGAGAATCAAACAATTTCAGATAGAATAGTATTTCCAATAAAAAATGAATTCGGAGATATTGTAGGAATCTCTTCAAGATCTTTAGACCCAAACGAAAAAGTCTATAAATATATTAATTCTGGAGATTCGATTGTTTTTGATAAATCAGCAATTATTTATAATTTTTGAAGAGTTAAAGATACTTTTAAAGAATTATACCTTGTAGAAGGATTTATGGATGTCATTGCTTTTGCAAGAGTTGGTATTGATAATGCCATTGCTTTAATGGGGACTTCCATTTCAGAAATCCACACCTCAAAGTTAAAACGTTATTCTGTTGTCCTATTTTTTGATAGTGATCCAGCAGGATTGAATGCAACAATAAAATCTATATTTTTATTAATGAAAGATAAAATAGATGTTAATGTAATAAAGAATGATTCAAAATATGATCCAGATGAATACCTTAACCAAAATGGAGAATCAAAATTTGTTAAATTGTTGAATGAACGAATGGCAGGTATCGAATTCATTTATCAACATTTAATTAATTCAATAGATTTAAATAATTCTAATAATATTAAACCCTTTCTTAAAAAATTTAATAACTATTTAACATTATGTGATTCCATAATAAAATCACAGTATTCTAACAAAATTTCGGAATTACTTAATGTTGAAATAAGTGAAATAAATAATATATTGGGTATGTCATCAATGGAAGTTAGGCGCCCAAATAAAATAATTGCTAAAAATATTGTTTCAAATGATAAAAAAACAACTAAAATTAATAGTACTTACATTTTTATTAATATTAATAGATTATTGTTGGGCATGTTGGAGAACCCTAAACTTATTGAAATTTATTTATCAAACAATGTTTTTCTTGGCACTGCAAAATATACAAAATTAGCAAAATATATAATAAGTAAAAAAAACAATGATGATTTCATATCGGATGAGGAATTGGAAATAGATTTAATAGAAATTAAGAAGACAAAAAATTACCCTAATACAAAAGAAGAATTTATTGAGACAATCAATAACTTAGAAAAATATAAATTCAACATTAAGTTGAGTGAAAATAAATCGAAGTTAAAAAAAACAATTGAAAAAAACCCTGATGATAACTTTGTTTCAAAAATAATACAAAGCTCTATTAAAGCAAAAAACATAAAACGAAGGAAATAACATATGGCAACACCTAATAAAAAAACATCAAACGCAACTACCGATAACAAAGAGACTAAAGTAAAATCTCTAAAAACTTTACCTGAAAAAAAAGCTGTGGCAAAACCAAAAGTTGTGTCAAAAGCGAAAAAAGAACAAAATACAAAACCGCCTA
>CAMRBO010000028.1 GCA_947040465.1 uncultured Mycoplasma sp. | reverse complement strand
TGGAGACCGTGGTGGATCATCACAAGGTGGCGAAAGAAGAAGTTACGGTGGAGACAGAGGATCTTCTTCTTCTTATGGTGGTGAAAAATCCAACAAAGACGAATAATAGTCAAATATTAATTAAAAGAGTATCCACTCTTTTTTTATATTACTAAAATTATATTTACTAACCTTATTAAAGTTCGTAATAAAAAAATACCTTATTAAGTCAATAAGGTATTTTTTTATGAATTGGTAAATTTCTTTATATGGTGGGAACGAATGGGCTCGAACCATCGACCTCACGATTATCAGTCGTGTGCTCTAACCAGCTGAGCTACGCTCCCATAATTAAGTAAATGAATAATATTTACTTATGATTACTAAAATGTTTTTTATAATTAACGTTTTGAGAATTGACGAGCTTTTCTAGCTTTACGTAAACCAGGTTTTTTACGTTCTTTAATTCTTGCATCACGTGTCAACATACCTTCTTTTTTAAGTTTAGGTCTGTAATCGGTACTTGAAGTTATTAATGCTCTTGCTATTCCTAAACGAATTGCTCCAGCTTGACCTGCAAGACCTCCACCTTTAACATTAACACTAATATCTCATTGATTCATTGATTCTAATATCTCTATTGGTTGCAATGCATCTTTGATAAGGATGTCTGATCTTAAGTACTCCTTAGAGTCTCTTTTATTAATGATAAATTTCCCAGTACCATTTTTAATTATAACTCTGGCTGTTGAAGATTTTCTTCTCCCCAAACCTCTATAAACTATTTCATTTTTTGACATTATTTAACCTCTAACTTTACAGGTTGTTGTGCTATTTGCTCATGTTCAGGGCCTGCATAAACATAAAGGTTTCTATATTGTTTGCTTCCTAGTTTAGTATGTGGAATCATTCCTTTGATTGCTCTTTCGACAATAGAAATAGGTTTTTTAATTCTTAATTCAGCAGGATTAGTTGTTTTAAGTCCACCTGGATAACCAGAGTGAGAATAATAAGTTTTATCTTTTTCTTTATTTGCAGTAAGGACTATTTTATCAGCATTAATAACAATTATGTTATCTCCCATATCAACATTTGGTGTAAATGTTGGTTTATTTTTACCTCTTAAATATGTAGCAGCTAAAGCAGCAAGTCTTCCTAAAACTTGTCCCTCAGCATCAATAACATATCAATTCTTATCGACTTCTTTATGTTTAACAATTGTTGTTTGTCTCATTGCAGACCTTCTTTTTCTCTTTTATTTACCAATTATAATGGTATTTACTTAATATTTGTAGTAAATGTTGCTAATTTATTATACATTATTTTATTATTGAAAGTAAAAAAATTGATGAAGTTTCAGCCCTTAATATTCTTTTGCCTAAAGAAACAACATCAAAACCATATTTTTTAGCCATTTCAACCTCTTTTTCATCAAATCCACCTTCAGGACCAACTAATATAATTATATCATCATTTAACATTGATACTTTGTCCTCAATGTGTTTTTCATGAGCAATTATTTTATATTTGGCATTTATTTTCAAAGATTCCGAAAAATACATAGGTTCTTCAATTTTCATGATTTTATTTCTAAAAGATTGCTCGCAAGAATTTTTAGAAATTTCACTCCATCTACTATTTTTTGCTTTAGCCATTTCATAATATTTAGTATTTGTATTTTTAGTAATTATTGGAATAAGTTTTGTAACACCTAATTCTGCGGATTTTTGGATTAATCATTCGAATCTTTTTATATTAATGAGAGCAGCACATAGAATAACTTGATTTTTATATTCATGAACTCCATCTAATTTTTCAATAATGGTTGCAAAATTATTTTCAAGTTTACAAATATAAAAAACCTCTCTATAAATACAAATTATGTTTTTATCTTTGATTCTTATTACTTTTAAATGATTTAGTAATTCTTTTGATAATACAAAATGATTGCCATCTTTATTCTCTACAAAAAATCTATACATAAAATATATATTACTAAAATTTATCATTTATTTTTTGTTATAATATATAAAACTTATTTAAAGCACAATTCGGAGATTTCTAATTATGAGAAAAAAACAAAAAAAAGAGATAGATCAAACTACGCATTTCAATATAGTTATCATCGGTGCTGGACAAACAGGGATGACTTTAGCTAAGATTTTAATGAAATATAATGCCAATGTTTTAGTTATAGATAAACAAGAACCGGGCATAAAATCAAGCTTAGATGTTAAATTATTTTCTTTTTTAACAAATAAATATAAGGGTATTGAAACGAAAAGGTTTTACTCAATATTTAATTCTGAAATGGAACAAGCAAGATTAGAAGCTAACAAACCATTTGATGAAAGCATGTTTGAAGGAAGTAGTGTTCGCTTTATAAGAGGAACTCCAAAAATTTTATCCAAAGACTTTGTAGAAGTTAATGGTGAAAAATTCGGGTTCAAAAAATTAGTTTTTGCTACTGGGTCAAAGTACCCAGAATTATCTCTAAGAGGTATCACACAAGAAATGTATATCAACCCTTCTCAATTATCTACTCTTGATTCTTCGGTAGAAACAGTTGCAATTTATGGAACTAATTGAGTAGCTCTTGAATTGGGTCAAGCACTTACAAAAATAGGTACAAAAGTTTATTTTGTAGATTCAAATATTAGTCCATTTGATGATTTTGATGATGAAGTTGAAGCAACATTGAAAAAAGAATTTAAGAACAATTTGATGTCTTGATGTTTGGAATCCGAAATTATTGATCATGAAAAAACTTCAGATAACACAATTAGAATAACTCTTAAAACAGATTCTATTGAACGTTCAATAGAAGTTAACAAAATTATTTCAACTAAAAGAGTTCCGAATTCTGATAGTATTGAATGCCCATTTGAATTATACAAAAACAGAAGTGGTGCGTTTATTGTAAGTTCTTCATTAAAAATGAAAGAACATGAAAATTTTTATGCTATTGGTGATGTCAACGGATTACACCTTTATCCTCATCAAGGATATTATCAAGCATCTTTGTTATCACAAAGTTTTATTGGTATGTCGACAAAATTAGATTTATATAATTTTGGGTTTTCTTTAAATGTAGAACCATCCATTTCATTTTATGGAATGAATAAAAATCAAATAGAACATTTACAAATACCTTATAATGAGTTCATCTATGATTTTGAAAACGATTTTAAAATAAAGTTGAAAGGACAAAATGGAAGAATAAAAGTGTTCACAAACAAAAAACATGAAATATTAGGCGCGTTACTAATTGGTTATGAAACATCAGAAATAATAAATTTATTAGTATTGGCAAATCAAAATAAAATAAAATTTCATAAGTTAGCATGATTAAATATTCCTTTCTTTTCTAAATCAGAATTTATAAGAAACGCTGCTATTGAATATTATTATGAATTTGTTTTGGACGAGAAAAAAATAAAAGCAAAAGCAACAAAAATAAAATAAAAGGAAAATACAATGGCATTTTGAAACAAAAAAAACAAGAAAAATAAAGAAAAAGAAGTAGTAAAAAATACACCGATTAAAGAAAAAGAAGTGGTAAAAACAACTTCAACCAAAGAGTCTAAAGAGTCTACTAAAGAAAAAGAAGTAGTAAAACCAACTTCATCAAAGACACAAACTAAAAATGATACACAATCAACTACAATAAAGAGTTCTGGAAGAAACATTTATTATGTTTCAACAAGAAAAGATAAAAATGGTAAAAAAATAGGTTGAGAAGTTAAAAAAGAAAATGCAACTAAAGTTACTAGAGTTGTTGATACCAAGGAAGAAGCTTTGGCAATAGTTAAAGAATTAGCTGGAAATCAAGAATCAACAGTAATCATTAGAAAAGTTGATGGATCAATTCAAGAAACAATCAAATTTAAATCTAAATAATTTTACAATAATAGATAATAATCAATAAGAATTTTTTTCTTATTATTTTTTATAAATTTTAAAAAAATACAATTGATATTCTTAACTTTTATTGAGTGTGAAAATATATTTTAAAGATTGACATAAAATCACAAACAACTTCAAGTTCTGCAGAAAAAAATCAGTGGTATTTCATAATTTATAAAGAAACATATTTTGTAACAAATGATATTATTGTTAACAAAAAGATTTGACACTCCAAGAAATGCGGTAATGATTGAATAAGCGTCTTATGAATTTGTTATTTATTTGATAGTGTAAATAAATTTGACAAAAGAACAAATTTTATATGAATTATTTTTTGATTATTAAACTTTCTTCTTTCATAGAAGAAGGTTTTTTAATGTTTAAATAATCCAGTATTGTTGGAGCTATATTTGCAAGCTTACCGTCTTTTAGTTTTAATGATTTATCTGTTGTTATTAACATTACAGGACATGATGTGTGTTTTGTCGCAGGATTACCTTTTTCATCTTCAGTTATTTCAGCATTTCCGTGATCAGCTGTAATAAATTGGATTCCATCAGTCATTTCAATCTTTCTTTTAATTCTACCTAATTGCTCATCTAAAATTTCAACAGCTTTAATGGCTGATTTTAAATTTCCAGTGTGTCCAACCATATCGGGGTTGGCAAAATTCATAATTACAACATCAAATTTATCCATCACTTCTAATAATTTGTCAGTGATTTCTTTTGCTGACATTTGTGGGGCGTCAGCATAAGAGTCAATTTTTATAGAGTCAATCATGATACGTTCAGAATTTGGATAAACGATATCTAAACCACCATCCATAAAAAATGTAACATGTGCATACTTTTGTGTTTCTGCCAATCTTAACTGCTTTAAACCATTTTCTGATAATACCTTACCGATAGTATTCTTAACTTCCATTTCTGAATAAGCAATGATTGAATCAATACCTTCGTATTTCATCATTGAAACAAATTTATTTATTTTTACAGCTTTAGTAGGATTAGCCTTATATAATTTTGAACCAATAAATAAATGAGCTAATTGTCTTGCTCTATCAGGTCTGAAATTGAAGAAGATAATTGAATCACCATCTTTTACAAAATCACCATCTTTATTAATTGCAGGAATTAAAAATTCGTCTGAGATATCTTCTTTATATTGTTCTTCAACATATTGAACTCCGGAAGAAAACACTTTATTTGATTCACCTATAATAGCATTATATGCTTGATCATTTCTATCAAACATTTGATCTCTATCCATTGCGTAAAATCTTCCAGAAATAGATGCTAAGTTATAGTTATATTTATTTAATTGTTCTTCTAATTTTTTTAATGAATCAATAATGCATTTTGGTGCAACATCTCTTCCATCTCCAAAAATATGAACACTTAATTTTTTAATTCCATATTCATGAGCAGAATCGATTAACAAAAATAAGTGTTGTTCCAATGAATGAACTCCACCATCTGAAAGCAACCCCATTAAATGAAGGGTTGAATTATTCTTTTTAACATCATCAAACGCTTCAATAAATTTTCTATTACTTTTGTATTCTCCATCTTTTATTGCTTTTCCAATTAACGATAAACCTGTGTAAACAATTTCTCCTGCACCTATATTGAGGTGTCCTACTTCACTATTTCCCATTTGATCTTCTGGAAGTCCGACAAATTCTCCTGAAGCCTGAATTATTGAGTGAGGATAATTAGTGAATAAATCATCAAATGTAGGTGTATTGGCTAATGCAAATGCATTTCCTTGTTTTTCTTTTCTAATTCCTAATCCATCTATTATTGTTAACACTACTGGTTTTTTCATATGTATTCCTCTATTCTTTATTTTAATTATTATATAATAAAATAAAGTCTTTAAAAGTCGAAAGTTTAGTTTTCATTCTATTAATGTTATTGTAAATTTCATTTGTAAAATATGCAATTATATTGAACAATTGAAAAATAGTTGATATAATAAAAAGAAAATATTAAAAAATGTTAAATTTATAACTAGTTTATAAAAAAAACAAAAAGAAAGATGATTATGAAAAAAACAATAAAAGATTTAAATTTAAAGGGCAAAAAAGTATTGATTAGAGTAGATTTTAATGTACCTATTAAAAATGGAGTTATAACTTCTAATAAACGTATTGAAGCAGCCATTCCTACTATTTCATATGCAATACAAGCAGGAGCAAAAGTTATTTTGCTTTCGCATTTAGGTAGAGTGAAAAATAACCAAGATAAAGCAACTAAATCTTTAAATGTGGTTTCTGTTGAGTTAAGTAAGATATTGAAGCAGCCAGTTATTTTTGTTCCGGAAACAAAAGGAAAAGTTTTAGAAGACAAAATTAAAAATATGGTTGCTGGAGAAGTTTTAATGCTTGAAAATACTAGATTTGAAGATTTAAACAATAATTCTGAATCAAAAAATACAGAAAATTTAGGTAAATATTGAGCAAGTTTAGGAGATGTATTTATTAATGATGCTTTCGGAACTGTACATAGATCACATGCATCAAATGTTGGAATAGCTAAAAATATAAAAGAATCAGCAATTGGTTTTTTAGTTCAAGAAGAACTTTCAATGTTAGCAAAAGCGATTTATGGGAATCAAAAACCATTTATTGCAATTATTGGTGGAGCAAAAATTAGTGATAAAATTAGAGTTATTAATAATTTAATTGACAAAATTGATTATTTAATAATTGGTGGAGCAATGTCAAATACTTTTTTGGCTGCTCAAGGTATATCAATAGGTTCTTCGTTGATAGAAGTTGATAAAATTCCATTAGCAAAAGAATATATGCAAAAGTATTCTGACAAAATTATTTTACCGATTGATGCGGCTATTTCAAAAGATTTTTCAAACTCTAAACCATTATATAATTATGGTAACTCTCTAGAAATCCCTAAAGGATATATGGGTCTTGATATTGGTCCTAAGACAATTAAATTATTTAGAAATATCTTAGCAGGTGCAAAAACAATTGTTTGAAATGGCCCAATGGGAGTTGCGGAATTTGATAATTATAAAACAGGAACAGAAGCAATTGCAAATATAATTGCAGCTCAACCAAATGCATTTTCTATAATTGGTGGTGGTGATTCAGCAGCAGCAATT
>CAMRBO010000027.1 GCA_947040465.1 uncultured Mycoplasma sp. | reverse complement strand
CAAATACTTTGTCAATTCTTGCTTTTTCAGAGTTTATTATCTTACCTCTTAATGGCAAGATTGCTTGTGTTTCTCTATCTCTACCCATTTTAGCAGAACCTCCAGCAGAATCACCCTCCACAATGTATATTTCAGATATTTCAGCATTTTTAGATGAACAATCAGCAAGTTTTCCTGGAAGTGCTGTAATATCAAAAATAGTTTTTCTTCTTGTTGCTTCTCTTGCATTGGTAGCAGCAAAACGCGCTCTTTGAGCAAGTAAAGTTTTTTCAATAATCATTTTTGCTTGATCAGGATTTTCTCCCAAAAATTTTTCAAGTTCAATAGAAAGAACTTTGTTGGTTGCCATTCTTGCATCTTTATTTCCAAGTTTTCCTTTTGTTTGTCCTTCAAAAATAGGTTCAACATGTTTTATTGAAATTATTGCAGTTAAACCTTCGCGAACATCTTCTCTAGTAAGTTTTTCATCTTCATTTTTGAACAGTTTGTTAGCTCCAGCATAGTTATTTAATATTCTTGTTAAAGCATCTGTGAATCCTTGTTCATGAGTTCCGCCTTCAATGGTAGAAATGTTATTTGCATATGAAACAACGTTGTTTTGATATCCGTGGTTATATTGCATTGCCACTTCTACAATAACATCTCCATCATCACCCTTAACTTTTCCTTCTGCATAAATAATTTCTTCATGAATAAGGGTTCTTCCTTTATTCAATTCTTTAACATATTCTTTAATTCCACCTTCGAAATAGAAAGTTTTATCAATAATATCACTTGTTCTTTTGTCAATAAGTTTGATTGTGATTCCTTTATTTAGATAAGCTATTTGTTTTGCTCTATCTAAAATAACAGGAAATTCAAAATCATTTTTCTCCATTATTGTAAAATCAGGTTTGAAAGAAATCTTGGTACCAGTGTCTTTTTCATTTACTTCACCAATTATTTGTATAGAACCTTGAGAAACCCCACCATCTTTGAATTCTTGGAAATAAAGATTTCCATTTCTTTTTATTCAAACCTTCAAATTAGCACTAAGAGCATTAACTACAGATGCTCCAACACCATGTAATCCTCCAGAAACTTTATAAGTATCAGAATCAAATTTTCCACCAGCATGTAAGACAGTTAAAACTGTTTCCACTGTAGAAAGACCTGTTTGAGGATGAATATCAGTAGGGATACCACGACCATCATCATTTACTGTCACGTAACCATCATCATCAAGTTCAATTGTAATAACTGACGCAAAACCTGCCATTGCCTCATCAATAGAATTATCAACAACTTCTCAAATTAGGTGGTGCAACCCTTTTTTACCAGTTGTTCCTATATACATTCCAGGTCTTTTTCTAACAGGCTCTAAACCTTTTAGAACCTTTATGTTACTTGCTGAATATTCATTTGACATATTTGCCTCTTTTCAATTTGTTGAAATTAATAACTAAATTATATCAAATTAATGATTTTTTAATTGACTAAAACTCAATTATGATATCTTCAAGATCTTTGTTATTAATAATGGAATTTATACTATTTTTAAACATTTTTGTATTTTTTCTAAAAGAGTATTTCAGTAAAAATAAACCAACTGTATCAGATAGTCCAAAAAATGTTTGTTCTCTATAAACAATTTCCTTAAATTTAATTTTAAAAGTCTTTTTAAACATAGTGGGAACGATTTTATAATGTAATCAATATTTATCTTTTGCATTTAATCAAAAAATTACTATTTCATATTTATCTTTGTCATACTCTTCCAAGGTGTATTTTGTATATAAACCCCTAACTTTAATTCCAAATTCGATATCCTTTTTTAATTCTCTTTTAATTTTAAAAGTCTTTTGTATTGTTTTTTCTAATGCTTCTCAAACAATATCTATCGAATCACTTTTAATTTTTCTAGAATTAAAAATTATTTTTTGTCTACGAAATTCATCAATAAGAGATGTATAATTTTCTTTATGTTCGTGGTTATCTTCTTTTTCTGTTTGCATTATATAATTCCTTGAATAGCTAAAACCATCAATATTATAGAAACAATAAATATAAGTAGGGATAATAATAAAATTCATTTTAGCGAGCGATTAAGTCATGTGTAATTTTTTTTCATTATTATTCTCATAAAGTTTCTTATAAATCAAATTAAACAAGGTAACATAACAGAAATAGCCATTAAAACAGCGGAAGTAATTATTATTGGTGTTGTTACAAGACCATCTATATTTGGCTCTCCATTTTTAGTCAAAAGATTTATAAAAGTCATAGAATCAAAATCAAATTTTTTAATAAATGGATACATATTTATTATTATATATTAAAAAAATTTAGTAATTCAACTAATCATCAATTTTTGATAAATTTCCAAATATTTTTTTAAATAATTTTATAAATAATTATTATTAAAAAAATGTATAATAAACTTGTATTCAAATTTACAAAAAAGGAATTTTAATTATTATGAAAATATTATTAGCTTGTTCGGCAGGAATGTCAACATCATTATTAGAGGAATCTATTAGAAAATATGCAGAATCAATTGGCGAAGCGATTGATGTAATTGCAAAACCATCAGGAGAGGCTAAAACAATCATTGCAAATTACGATATTGTTTTACTAGGTCCACAAGTAAAATTTATGGAACAATCATTTAAAGATATTGCAAATGGAATACCTATTATAGTTATACCTCCTGCTATTTATGCAATGGCAAAAGGTGAAGATTGTTATAATCTTGCCAAAGACAATATCAAATAAAATTAGTTTTAAGAAACAATATAAAAAATATATATTAAGAAAGGATTTTTTATGACCGACACAACAACTTCTAAATACAAAGAAAAGATGAAACATGCATGAGATGTTGCAATCATGAGAATGGGAAAATTAGCAGAACAAAAACATATGTCTGCCTTGCGTGATGGTTTTGCGCTTTTGGTGCCGTTAATTATAGCTGCATCAGTTGGTGTTATATGTATGACGTTTGTTTTTGGTTGATGAGATACCACATCAACATCAATTTTAGGTTGAATAACAATGGGTATTCCTGGTCAAACGGTTGTAAATGCCGGAGGAACGTTAACTTTTGCTCCTGGGAGTGTCGCTAGTCAAATTAGTACTGTTGGGACATTTATTTTCTACACAATATGAAAGGGTATTTTTAATAATTTATCAATATTCGTTACACTTACTATATCTTATTCTTTTGCAAGAATTAAGAATATCAAAGATCCTTTTATAGCATCTTTGATTGGTCTTGGTGGTTTTATGATTTTTTCATATGGTGCAGCAGATTTATTTGGAACACAAGGTATGTTAGTTGCTATAGTTTCTTCTTTGTTATCTATGGAACTTTATTCAGTTTTTGAAAATAATAAAAAATTAGAATTACGTTTACCAGCAGGTGTTCCGCCAGCTGTTGCAAGATCATTTTCTAAGTTGTTTCCAACTATATTTACTTTGTTAATCTTTATAGCAATTCAAGCACCATTTATAATTTTTCGTCATGTATTTACATGATTGGGTACAGGAGATTCGTTTGGTATAGGTCAAGCAATTTCAGTTGCTGTTCAAGCACCATTTATGTCATTGATTGAAGATTCTACAGGTTCTCTTTCTTTAGGTTTGATTTATGTTACATTTTCAGCAATATTATGATTCTTCGGTATTCATGGTACAAATGTTTTGACAGCTATTTTTTCACCAGTTGCATTAGTTGCATTAGCAAATAATCAAGAATATTTATCTTCGGGAGGAACCTCTGGATCAATAAGTGCTTTTGCTGACGGTACAAATGATGCTTTTGTCTTCTTTGGAGGGACAGGTGCAACATTGGCATTAGTTCTTATGGGATTACTCTTATCTAAAAAAGCAGATACAAGAGAAATTCTTAAATTTGGAGGAGCACCTGCTCTATTCAATATTAATGAACCTTTAATTTTTGGAGTTCCGTTAATTTTAAATTTCAAATATGTTATTCCTTTTGTGATGATTCAACCAATATTATATATAATCACTTGATTAGCAATCGAACAATTTAAATGAGTTCCACCAGTTATTGTTAAAATTCCATGAACTACTCCAGTAGGAATCGGAGGATTTTTAGCAACTTCAAGTTGACAAGGTATTATTCTTTCATTACTTAACTTTAGTATTGCTTGTGCTATATACTCACCATTTGTTTTATGGGCTAATAAATCAGCGAAAAAGAATGGTGAAGAATTAGTTAATATTGATTACAAGGGTGGATGACAAAAATTCACTACTAAAATTTCAAATAAAAAAGTAGTTCAAAAAGATGGGGGTGAATAATGGAAGTTATTGCAAATGAAGAAAATATTCAAGAACAAATAAATATTTATTCTAATTGAAATAAATTGATTATTCCTTCAGCAGAATCAAATCACAAAAAATATTTTAATATTTTAAAATATTCATTAGCATTAATGATAACGGTATTTGGTTTAATATCATTGTGATTTTCTGCTCAATGACAAACAGAAAATGTATTATTAGCTTTGGGTATAGATATTACAAATTTTTCTAGTTATGTAACAACTGATGATACTTTTGGAAATTTAGCTTTAATAGAAGAAATATCTAAATTTCGTTTATGAGACTTGAGTGGTTCTATTTTGAATCAATCAGGAGTATCTGCATTAGTTGCTATTGGTATTATTATGATGATATCATTAGTTCCACTTTTGATTTTTAAAAATGGAACTGCATGATCTATTGGAACCATATCTTGTTCATTGGTATTATTGATAATAGTTATAACATTATTTTCTTTAGGACTATCTTCTCAATCAAATGCAATCAAAACTGGTTCATTACCAATAGATTCACAAGCTCAAATAGATAATTTGAATGCTGCAATACAAGATAACAAAAGTTTGATAAAAATTGCAGAGCCAGGAATGTTATTAACACCTCAAGAACAAATGTATAATAATAATTTAAACAATCAAATTTTAATTCTTGAAAATGAAAAAAACGTTTTATTAAACGATTTTATGCCAAAATTAAATGAATACTTAAATTTATTTTAAATCTATAATTGTTAATTAGGACTACAAATTATAATTTGTAGTTTTTTTATTTATAAATTTCCATCTTATTTTTATAGACGATAACATATGTTTAAATAAGTATTTATTTATTAATAATATTATGATATTATAATATTATTAGGTAAAAAAATATTTAATAAATTAGGAGATACAATGTCAGAAAAAAAATATTCTTATGAAGAATTAGGGCAAATCAGTTTTATGATTATAACATTTGCAGGAACAGCGAAATCGGATGCCATGTTAGCGATTTATAGTGCCAAAGCAGGTGATTTCGAAGATGCCAAATTAAAATTGGAATCAGCCGAAAAAAACATCATTGAAGCAGAAAAACAACATGCAGATTTAGTGCAAACAGAAGCGGCAGGAACAGAAATTAAAATTCCATTATTATTAATGCATGCGGAAGATCAATTGTTATCAACGCAAACTTTATTGTTAATGGCAGAAGAATTTGTTAGTTTATATAAAAAACTAGAGGAAATGAAGTAGGTTTAATATGTTAGGTATATCAGTTTATCCAGAAAAAGCAAAAAAACAAGAAATCATAGATTATATAAATCTTTCGGCAAAATACGGGTTCAAAAGAGTTTTTACATGTTTGCTTTCAGCAGAAGGAAGTAGAGAAGAAATTAAAAAAGATTTCCATGAAATTATTACGACAGCTACTAAAAAGGGTATGGAAGTTGTTCTTGACATCGCTCCATCAATTTTTACTAAGTTAAATATATCTTATGATGATTTATCTTTTTTTAAAGAATTAGGTGCGACCGGAATTAGATTAGATGAAGGATTTGATGGGCTAAAAGAATCTCAAATGACATTCAACTCTTTAAATCTTGATATAGAAATTAATATGTCTTCAGGAACAAAATATGTTGATAATATCATTTCTTTTGCACCTGATAAAAATAAATTAATAGGTTGTCATAATTTTTATCCAATGGAATATTCAGGTCTTTCGCTTGAAACCTTTTCTTATACATCTAAACAATTCAGAGACCTTAGAATTAGAAGTGCTGCTTTTGTTAGTTCTAATAGTGCTAAACACGGTCCTTGACCAGTTATGGATGGTCTATGTACATTAGAAATGCATAGAAAGATGCCTATAACAACTCAAGTGAAACATCTTATGATGTTGGACTTAGTCGATGATATTATTATCGCTAATGCATTTGCAAGTGAGGCAGAATTAAAATCTATTTCTGAATTATCTAACATAATACCATTGGATATAAAATTTGATAAATCAGCAACTGCAATTGATAAGAAAATAGTTTTAGATGAACTTCATTTTAATAGAGGAGATACATCAGATTATTTAATTAGATCAACACAATCAAGAGTTAAATATAAAGATGAAGATTTTCAACCTGCGAATATTAAGAAACAAATTTCAAAAGGTTCAATAACAATTGGAAATAACAATTTTGGACAATATAAGGGAGAACTACACCTTGTTAAAAAAGATCATTTAGATGAAATGGGAAGAAAAAACATTGTAGCTCAAATAGCAGATCATGATTTATTTTTATTAGATTTTATAAAACCATGATCAAAATTTTCTTTCAAAGAAGTTAAGTAATATCAAAATTAATTAAAACAAAAAATTGTTGCTAAATGGAAATTCGTTTAGCAACAATTTTTATATAGAGGATAAAAAAAGAAGTTATTAAGCTTCTTTTTTATCTTTGTTTTTGTATTTTAGTCCGCATATATAACATGCTTTACCAGTTGAAACAAATCAATATACAAGTCCTGGTATTATAAGTAATGCAACAAGAACTGATTGTATTATATTTTGAGTTAATGAATTAACAGCCCTGGAATCTTGTTTACAATGTTTACAGGGTTCTTCTTTATATCTTGCCAAAATTTTTCTCCTTTTTTAAGTTTTATTTATTGTAATGTTCAACGATTAATGATTCGTTGATTTCTGTGTTTAGTTCTTTTCTT
>CAMRBO010000026.1 GCA_947040465.1 uncultured Mycoplasma sp. | reverse complement strand
CCGATATTGAATCTGAATTTGCAAATGCATATAAATTTGCACCAACAAGTTCTGATGATAAACTTTTAAATTCACCATTTTCAATTGCCTTAATAACCAATCTGTTTTTATAAACCTTAAGTTCAACATCTTCAAGTTTTGCAGCAATTCTTAATTCTTGAAATTGCTTAACAGTAATTCCTTCATAGTTTGCCACTATAACCGATTCAGCTTTTGCAATTTTATCCGATATTTCTTTAACAACTATTTTTTTATTGTCTTTTAATACACCCATATAATATTCCTTTCTATTTTTTTATACAATACTAGACCTTTATTATTAATAAAGTTATACACTTGGTAACAAATTAAGTTTTCACAGTTACTGTCTTGATGTATTGTAAAAAAATTATATCAAAATTTTATTGAATATAATCCTTTTTAGAAAATAAAATTAATGATTCATAAGGTGCTAACATTTTTATTTTATTATTATATGTCTTTCTTGAGTAACTGGATAATACTACCATTAATTTATCGCTAATATTTGCTTTTTTTCAAACTTTAGAAATATTGATAAATATGTAAAGTTTGTCTTCCCCCACTTTATGAGTGTACTTAATTATTCCGTTTGAAATATATTGAACTTTTGTTTTTGCATTATTAAAAAAATCTCTATATATGGGATTCTTTATAAATTCAATAATTTTCTTTAAATAAAAAAGTGATGAATCAGAATCATTATATTGATTGGCGACATTGATTTCTTTGTAAGTTGTTGATAATTGTCTAATTGTTACTTCTCCATTTGAAAAACCTCCGTTCTTAGATGAATCTCATTGAAATAAAGATTGTGTATTTATAGGTGATAAATATTGTTGAGCTTTATAAAAATCTTTTTGCTTTTGTCCTTGTGATTGCATCAATCTTCTTCTTTCGATAACATAAACATCATTGAAAGATGAATTATTTTTAATGTTTATTTTTAACATGCCTAATTCATCCCCATAGTATATTAATGAGGATAACGAACTCGCTAATGAAATTGTTATAAATGCTTTTGAAGCAAAAGAATTTGATGATTTTTCATTTCCTCATCTTGACACCATTCTGCCTGAAAGAGATGAACCTAAAGACATCACAACTTTCGAATTTGTGTTGTTTTTATTTTCAAGAGATTGCTCAATTTTTTTAAATAATTTATAAGGTTTAAATTTTTCTAATTTGTCATTTTTTGTACGAGAATTAGTCCCTATCAACGAATAAGAAGTATCAATAAAATAATCCCCTGCTTTATTTTCTTCATTCAAACAATCAGAAATATTTAACGAAGACAGAAATGCTGATTTCAAAATTATTTTGGAGTTTGGATTAACCTTTTTCACAAATTTATACAATTCAACAAGTTGATCCTTTGTTGTAGAACAAAATATCTCATTTTTTGTAAATATTTTTTCAAAATTAACAAAAACAAAATTATGAACATCAAATGAATTTCAAAATTTAATAATTTTATTAAATGATTCAATATTTTTTTTAGAGTTCCAATTTTCTGATTCATTTCCTTCTAAGAAAAAATATTTTTTGTTCTCTCTTGATTCGTCATCTTTAATGGAACCATCTGCAGAAAATAATAATGATTTTTTAATATCCTTGATGTTTATCTCTACCGCAAAATCTATTTTATTTTTTTTGAAAGTTTCTATCATTTCTTTTAAATCATTCATATTCCCATATTTGCTTTTCAAATTAATAAAAGCATTAAAAAGAAGGGTGTTGTGATTGTTAAAAATATCTGGAATAATAACACAATCAACACCAACAAAAGAAAAGTATTCCATCTTTTGAGAAATACCTTTAAAATCACCAAAACCATCATTATTAGAATCATAAAAAAATAAAGGATTAACTTCATAAAATATTTGTTTTTTATTTTGATTATTTAACATATTAAAAATTATACAAAATTAACGTATTATTTCTAAAAGAAGTTTTTCGAATCCAATAACTTCATCAATCATACCGGTTTTAATATTAGTATCTAAATCTGACATCATATGAAGCAATTTTTTTACTTTTTTGAAACCTAAATTTATGAGTAATTTATCTGCTTTTTTAATTCTAAAAATATGAATTTTTGTTTCAATAGCAATTTCGTCTAATCTCAAATTTGTCGCTTTATAAGAATAGATATCCGAACAAAGAATTAGAGCATTTGAAAGTTGTGAAATCAAATTAATTATCGATTCTCCATTATCAATTTTTTCCTTATAACTCCTGAATATCCCTGAGGTGTCTCGTTCCTGAAATGAATTAATAAATTCAAATATATTATTTGAACTATATTTTGAAATAGATGTTAATATCATTTCTTTAGTAATTTCTTTTTCTTCAAGTAATAATTTATCAATTTCTCTAATTATTAAATTTAAATCATTAGGTAATTTTGTCGAAAGTAATATGGAATTTATATTTGATATTTTACCACCTTTTGATTCAATTATTTCCTTGATAACCGCAATTAGTTCTGAACCATTATATTTTTTAATTTCAATTACTTTAGAATTATCCAAAAGATACTTAAATAAACTTGTTTTTATTTTTGGCATTGAATATGAATAAGTAAAAACAATTAAACAATTATTGTTTCTATTTTTGATTGAGTTTATTATTTCTTGGTCGTCTGATAGATGAGATTTATTCAATAAATAAAAATCTTTAAATATTATTATTTTTTGATCATCAAATATTGAAAAAATATTAATTTCATTAATAGCATCATAAATAGATGTTTCTGCATCAAAAAATATTGGATTAACACCATTATTTTCTTTTAATATGTTTTTAATTTTTTTATCAATTAAAAATTGTTCTTCCCCATAAATAAAATACATATATTAATTATAAAGAGTTGTTAAAAAATTTAATGAATTTATTTTATTTTAAGTTTTTAATCATTCACATTACTTATATTTTTAATGTGACTTATCCACATTTTGTAGTTATTAAGAAACTAGAAAATAATATTTATCCCACTTTTTTCACAAAATATTTTTTTTTGATTAAAAATAAGGATATTTTGGAATATATATGTATGAAAGGAGGTTAATGTGAATATAAATGGATTTAAAAAAATTAGTGATGATCAAGCTGCAAAAACATACGGTGGAAGCGGCATGTTTTTTCTAGGAACTTTGTTACCGTTGGTATTGCCCGCTGTTTCATCGATTGTTTCATCTTTCAAATTATTATTTAGTGACAAGGGTGAAGTTAAAAATAAAGATGGAACACATTCTAAGTGAGAAAAACACGAAGAAAAAGCAAACGATTTAACAAAAGTAAGTTTTATTTATTAATTAAATAAAGAAAAAAAGGAGGGAACACTGTAATGTGTTTTTTTAATTATCTAAAAAATCAGTGATTTCTTTATAATATTTATTTGGTTCTTCTTGAAATGGAACATGAGCAGAATCTTTGAATATAGATACCTGTATAAAGGGTTTTCCTGATTTTTTAATAGCTCTAATTGCTGGTTTATAAGGAATGGTTTTATCAAATTCTCCAACTATCAATAATGTAGGTATTGATAATAGTTTTTCTGCCGCTAAACAATTTTTAAGATTTTGAACACTATAAAGTTTGTTCTTTAACTTTTTAAAAAAAGTCAAATGCTGAACTTGATATTGATGTTCTTTATTAATATAATTTTCAATATCTAAATTTATAGTTTTCGTCAAATCCTTATATAAAACATTATTTAAAGATAATGTTTTATTGAAGCTTTTGGGGGTGAATAAAAAGAATAATTTAAGTGAATTTCAAGTTATTGAAGAATTCATTGGTGTTACTAAAATAAGTTTCTTAATCTTGTATCCTATTTTATTAGCTATTCTCATAACTAAAGATCCACCCATTGAATGACCCATTAAAAATATATCATTTAATTGAAGCTCTTCAATCATTGATATACAAAAATCAACAAAAGTATTCAAACTAAAATTGTTAATGTCCTCCAATTCAGTATAGCCACTTCCTGGAAGTTCTAAAGTATAATAATCATAATCATCGAATTTTTCACCAGCATCATCATGATAATCACTATTAGTTGCAAAACCATGAATAAAAACTATCGTTCCTTTTGAAATATTTTTAGATGGTTTAAATTTATAAAATCCAATTTCGTTACTTAATGTTTCCATAGTTATTTAGTTTCAACTAATGTTGTTTCTAAACCATCTTTTTTTATTTTATTTTTGATTAAATGAATTTGTTGTTCGGTAGTTAAAGAAGCGTCAATAACAATATAATTAATTCCATAAACTTGACATATATCTACAAGGTATTTTAAATATATAGTATGTACTGATTTAAAGTATGCTTCATTTTTAGAAAAATTTTCAACTTCTGATTTTCTACCTCTTCTAAAAATTCTATCTTTAAATTCTTCTCATTTTAAATCTAGTACTATATATAATTTAGGAACTCCAACAGAATAAATCAATTCTTTTACTTTATCATGTCACATACTATCATAAAATCCAAACATAATGGGGTCAGATGTCATATTTTGATGGGCAAATAATCTGTCTTCAAAAATAGTTCTATCAAAAACAGTTAAATTATTATTTGTAATTCCGTTTTTATAATTATCAAATCTTGAACAAAAAAAGTAAACTTGAAATGCAATGGCTGAAGTTTTATCTCCCTCATACAATTTTTCCAACAATAAATTTTGTAATTTATCATCTTCGTTTAATTCGAAAACAACGTCAGCATTAATTTCCTCTGCCAAAGCTCTTGATAAAGTAGATTTCCCAGCTCCAATCATTCCACCAATAGCATAACTATTGGAAACTTTAATTTTTTGAAAAACATTTTTTAACATCTTTACTCCCTAGAAATTTATTATTTATTTGTGTATATTGAATATTATATAAGATAAATATTTCATTTTATTAAAACTTTTCAATTATAATATTTTATATGGCAATTTCAATAGTAACATCAAGCGAAATCTTTAACTATAAACAAAACATAATTATTGTTTTTGGAAGTTTTTCTGGAGAAACAGAAGTTATAAAGAATGATAATTTCACATTCATTTATATTGATAAAATATTAGTTGGAATTAATATTTTTGATTATGAAGGAGAATTGGGGGAAATAAAAGAGGGTTATCATCATTTTTCTAATGAAAACTTTTTAAAAATAGTTCAAAAATTTCCGAAAGAAATGTCAAAAGTTAAAAATATTTCTTTTTTTAGAATAGGTGTGATTACAGAAATACAAAATCATCCAAAAAGTGACAAATTAAAAATTTTAACAGTTGAAACAAAGGAAGAAGCTAAAATTAACATTATTACAAACTTAAGTAATTTGAAAGTTGGCGAAAAACATTTGTTTGCCACAAATGGAGCATTTCTAGCTACAGGAATGATTATAAATGAATCAAAAGTAATGGGTGCTATCTCACAAGGAATGATTTGCTCTTATAAATCAATAGGAGTTGATAAAGAAGGTATTATTTTGATTGAAGGACAAGAAGTTTCAGAAGAATACATATTTTAGAGAGGATGTTTTAAATATGAAAGAGATAATAAAATTAATAGAAGATTTAAAATTAAGGAAAATTATAAATAATATTAGTAATGAAGAAAAATTAACAAAGATAAAAAATGAAGACGGAATATATATTGGTTTTGACCCTACGGCAAAATCATTACATTTAGGTAATTATATTCCAATAACAATATTAAAAAGATTCCAAAATGCTGGTATAAAATCTTTTGCAATTATTGGTGGAGCAACAGGAATGATTGGCGATCCTTCTTTCAAAGATGCTGAACGTATTTTGTTGGACAATGAAACCATTATCAACAATAAGTTAGCAATTAAAAAGCAACTTGAATCATTCAATCTTGAAGTCATTGATAATTATGATTTTTATAAAGATGTTTCATTTTTAGATTTTTTAAGAGATACAGGTAAAAATATAACAATTAATTATATGATGGCAAAAGATTCAGTTAGCTCAAGAATTGAAACGGGATTATCATTCACAGAGTTTGCATATCAACTAATACAAGGAAATGACTTCAAAATATTATATGAAAAAAAGAATATTAAAATTCAAGCTGGAGGAAGTGATCAGTGAGGAAACATCACAACGGGATTAGAATTAATTAGAAAATCTTTTGGTGAAAATAACGCTTTAGGTATCACACTTAATTTATTAACTGATTCTAACGGGAAAAAGTTTGGCAAATCTGTTGGACAACCAATTTGATTAGATAAGGAAAAGACATCATCATTTTCAATGTATCAATATTTACTAAATCAAAATGATGAAGATGTTGAAAAATTATTAAAATGATATACATATTTAAGTATCGAAAATATTGATGGAGTTATATCAAAACATAATGAAAATAAAAAAGATAAGATTGCACAAAAATTATTAGCATTTGAAGTTACAAAAGATATTCATGGTGAAGTTGAAGCGAACAAATCTATGGAAATAACATCAATACTTTTTGAGGGAAATAAATCAGTTAAAACACTGAGTATAAAAGATATCGAAAATATTAAAAAAGATATTCCATTTTACAAAAATAATGGAACAAAAATTATTTTGATTGATTTATTGATTTCTTCGAATATTGCCAACTCAAAAAGAGAAGCTAGAGAATTCATTAATTCCAAAACCATTATGATCGATGGAGATATTGTTGAAGATGAAAAAATGGAAATTATTCCAAGAAATTTTGATAAAAAATATTTAATTATCAAAAAGGGTAAACGTTCATATTTTTTAATTAAATACTAACAATTTTCATCACCGTGAGAACTAATTAGTTCTTTTTAATTTATCAATTAATATTTTGTTATCTAAATATTTTTTTTCTAAATAATTTCTTTCCTTTATTAAGATCGTTAATGTTTCTTGACAATTAGTAATCAGTAATTCCATATTTTCACCAAAGATATTCGCTTTTTCTTTAGATTTTTTATATATATTTATTTCTTTATCTAGATATTTGATATGTTTTAACAACTTTTTTATTATTTTCTTAATTTTAGGATTTTGAGAAGATAGAGTTTTAACTTGTTTACTTGAATCTAAAGAAGTGGTTGTACCTTCATCCACTTTATTTTCCTCTATATTGTTTTCTGTATTTTTCTCTATATTGTTTTCCATATTTTTCTCTATATTTTCTTCCATATT
>CAMRBO010000025.1 GCA_947040465.1 uncultured Mycoplasma sp. | reverse complement strand
TTTTTAATAAAAAAGGCTCTTTTTTCACATATTATTTTTTTTACAAGCAAAAACTCAATTTTTAGACATATATATATGGAGGAAAAAAATATGTTATACAAATTAGGAAAGATTGTTTCAATTGCGAAAAATTATTTTTTGCTTGAATCAAATTATACGGGGTACGTCGTTTATGCGCCAGAAATAGAAAGATTCGAATTAGATAAATTTCAAAAAGTTTTTATGTATCATCATAAAAATGATTATATAGATGTTTATTATGGATTTAAAGAATTCAAAGAAAGATTATTTTTTGAAGATCTATTATCAATTCAAGGTATTGGTCCGAAAACAGGGATTGCTATTTTGAATGAAGGTTGAAAGAAAGCTCTTGACTTAATTGCTTGTGGTGATTGAGAAAAACTTTCAAAAATGCCGCATCTTGGTCAAAGATCAGCTAAACAATTGGTTTTCGAATTTCAATCAAAATACGACACAATATTAACCAAAAAGACATTTAACAAAAATCAAAGTGATTTAGAAGACACACTTAAAACATTAGGATTTAATAAAAACCAAATATCACATGCGTTAAGTAATATTGATGAAAATTCCGCCATTGAAGAGATGGTTGAAAATGCAATAAAAGTAATATCGAATGAACAACACAAAAAAATCATTAAGACCTAATAACTTTAAAGGGTTTATTGGTCAAAAGAAATTAGTTCAAACATTAAAAGTAATAATCAAAAGTTCTCAAGAACAAAAAAATTTCCCTGATCATATATTATTTTATGGTCCGCCAGGGCTGGGTAAGACAACTTTAGCTGAATTGATATCTATTTATTCAAATCGTAATATTATTTTTGTTCAAGGTTCTCTTTTGATTGTTAAATCAGATATACTAGCTATATTTGCTAATATAAATGAAGGTGATATCATTTTTATTGATGAAATACATAGCATCAATAAAAACTTGGAAGAATTAATATATTCCGTTCTTGAAGATAGTGTTATAGACATTGCTATTGGTCCAGAAGGAGATAAAAAAATAGTTAGAATGAAAATAAAACCCTTTACTTTAATCGGAGCTACAACTAATATATCAAAAATAAGTCAACCAATCAAAGATCGCTTCGGATTATTGTCAAAATTAGAAAAATATAATGAAAAAGAATTATCACAAATAATTATAAACTCATCAGTAATCTTGAATTGCGAAATAACAAAAGAACAATCATATAAAATTGCAAGTTATTCTAATGGAACACCAAGAATCGCGAATAGATTGTTGAAAAGAATAATTGATTTTGCCTATTTTTATAATGATGGAATTATCAATAATAAAATAATTTTCAAGACATTTAATTATCTTTCGTTGTTTAAGCATGGTTTAACCACTCTTCATATTGAATATTTAAAAATATTGGCAGACATTTTTGATACAAAAGCAGCTTCTCTTGATGCGATTATTAGCGTTTTGAATGAGTCAAAAGAAGTTGTGATAAACGACATTGAATCATTACTTTTAACACATAAATTAATTATAAAAACTTCTAGAGGAAGAAAAATAACTTTTGAAGGTCATCAGTATTTATTAAATTACAATATCAACCCCTTTAAAATCAATTAATTTTATAACTTTTTAGTATAATTTAATATATGTTTAACAAGTTTAAGAAAATATTCAAATTATCTAACTGAAAAAGATGAACAATTTCATCTATTTCTTTAATTTCAATGGTGCTTGCTATAACATTGGGTTCTGTATATTCAGTCTCTAATAATAAACCGACAATTGATTATCAATCAGGTGCTGAGATTGTGTTAAAACTTACAGATCCTGATGAAGAAGATTTAGAGTTAATTAGAAAACAAATAGAGCAAAGATTAATTTTGAGTCTATCAGAAAATTCTAGTTTTGAAGTTTCACTAAATTCTGATAACTTTATAACAATAACAGGAACAAATGTTAATAATGATAAAGAAATGCGTGATTTCACTTCATTTATCTCTAATAAACAAAAACCAATTGTAACACCTCTTATTGTTGGATATGATAGTCAAGGAAAACCTGAAACGCTACCATTTGAATTTAGTAATGCAACACTTTCTGGTGAATCAGTATCTTTAGATCTTGTAAGTCCTGTAACATCAACAGATGGTATATTAATTTGAAATGATTTACCAGGTTTATTAAAATTAGCAGTATCAACAGATGAATACAACAATGAATTTGCTTCTGTAGATAAAGACCCTTATAGATTTTTGTTTATAAATGGAATTACCGAAGATGTTGAAAATGGTGTTAAAGCAATTTTGAAAACTGAAGAATTTGGTGGATTTAATGCAATTGATTTTTTAATTTCTAAAAATACTTCACCAGATGGTGGGATATTTTCAAATTCTCTCTCTTTAGATTTCTCTTTTGCACCAAAAATGATTCAAGAAGAAAAAGAGAAAATATTTTATAATCTTGATTTTGCTGTATCAAGATACAACCTTAATTTACAAACTTATAACTTTATCAATCCTTCATTAGGGAGTAACGCTTATCAATTTTTGATTATAGCAGCGATTGTTTCGTTCTCATTTCTATCAATATTTTTAGTTGTTAATTATGGTTTACTAGGTGCTTTATCTACAATATGTGCTGCATTTTTAATATTCTTAGGATTACTGATGATAACTGTTTTCAGAGGTGAATATTCAGCTGAGGCAATTGCAGCCCTCATGATTGCGGTCGGAATTGGATTGGATTTCAATATCGCTTTCTTTGAACGATTCAAAAAAGAAATAAAGGCAGGCAACAGTTTACAAAAATCTTTGAAAAAAGCTGATAAACTAACACTCCACTCTTCAATAACAAAGGCTATAGCATTAATAATTACATCTGTATTAGTTTATGTTATTGGTTCATTGTATTTAGGAACATTTTCATCATTGATATTGATTATGTCCATTTTTATGACAATAGTAATGTTTATTTTGATTAGAATATTGACAAATTTAATATTAGGTACTAAGGTATTTGATGACAAAAAAAATCTATTCGGAGTTTATAAAAAGTTGAAAAAACCAGTAATAGATACAAAAATAGAGGATATAGAAAAAAATGAATTTGAAGTTTTAACCAATGAAAAAGAAAATAATGTTTTGCCATCTAAAGGTATCGCAATTACTAAAAAAATATCAGTAGCGCTATTGGCGGGTTTTGCAATAGTTGGAACATTTTTGTTTACAACATTGAGTATATTTGGTTCTAGTTTATTGAGTGGATTAAATTCCAATGGCTCCTTAACTAATCCAACAATTATAAAATCAACGATGACATTTGCAGAAGAAGATTACGATAAAAATAAACAAATATTGATTAATGAATTAGGAGTAGAAGAAAGTGAAATATCTTGAATGAAAGTTTCTGATGAGAAATATTTATTTCAAATTTCTACAACAAAAAAAATTGATAAATCAAAATTAACAAATCTTTGAAATAAATTTAAATTAATAGATTATTCTATTCCTGCTGGAGAAGCTAATAAATCCATTTTAAATGTATTATATATTTCTTTAGCTTGTATATTAGCAATGACAATATTTGTTTTGATTAAAAGTGATTGAGCATATGCACTATCAATGTTTTTAACTTTAACAATGGCAATAATTTTATTTATATTATTATTCACATTCCAATTATTCACATTTAACACATTCTTTATATTTTCTTTATCATCAGCAATTTTGATAAGTGTATCAAATAATATAACTGTTTTATTTAGAATAAAAGAAAAATTAAAAAATAGAAAAACTGAAGAATTATCTAGGGATGAATTGAAAAAAGTAACTGATGTAGCTGTTAAAGATTCTTGAAGGAGATTATTGATTTCTAATGGTATATTAATGGCCACCTTACTTATATTTACATTTTTCCTCGGAGCTTCAAACATATTTTTTACAATACCTTTAGCGATATTTATTATAATATCATTAATTGTATCAACAGTAATTCTCCCATTTTTCTTTAGTATATTTAAAACATATAAAAGTAAGAAAAAAAGAAATAAAATTCTTGAAAATCATTGAGATACGCAAATTATTGAAGAACAAATTTTTCCTGGTTTTAACGATATTAAGTAAAACAAAAATTTATTTGATAAAATTAAATTACAACAAGGGATTGATTGTAAAATAAGAACCCCTTGTGGGTTTTTATTTTTTGAAAGGAATATATGATTCAAAGACCAAAAGGGACAAAAGATATATATGGAAATGACCAAAAAATATATTCATTAATTTTTGATACTTTTGAATTTCTTGCAAAAGTATATAATTTTCAAAAAATAACAACCCCCGTTTTTGAATCACTTGCTTTATTCAGAAGCACTTCAGGAGAAACAAGTGATATTGTTACAAAGGAGTTATATTCATTTAAAGATCTTTCAAATCGTGAATTAGCTTTAAGGCCAGAAGGAACAGCTCCAGTTGCTAGAGCGCTAATTGAAAATAAACTTTTAGAGTTGAATTTTTTCAACAAGTTATATTATATAGGTCCAATGTTTCGATATGAAAAACCTCAAAAAGGAAGAATGAGACAATTTTATCAAATTGGTATTGAACTTATTGGTGATAATTTCATTTATTCAATTATTGAAGTTATTAAAATGGCTGACAATTTTTTGAATCAATTAAAAATAAAAGATTTTATTTTAAAAATTAATAATATCGGAACTAAATTAGAAAGAGAAATTTTTCAAAAAACTCTTTCTAATTATTTTGAAAAAAACAAAGAGCAACTTTCAGATTTATCAATTTCAAGAATTAATGTTAACCCCCTGAGGATTTTAGATGATAAAATAGATTCTAAAAAAGAGGTTGTTTTAAATGCTCCCAAAATTAGCCATTTTCTTTCTATTGAATCTAAAAAATCGTTTAATAAATTACTGAATTTATTAACTAATTTTGGTATTTCATATGAAGTTGATTTAAGTTTGGTTAGAGGTTTAGATTATTATTCAAATGTTGTTTTTGAATTTGAGTCTAATTCAAAAACTTTGGGATCAAAATCAACGATAATTGGTGGTGGATGTTATGATAATTTAATTAAAGATTTTGAAAAAGATATTACCGGAGTTGGATTTGGAGTTGGTGTTGAAAGAATATTTGAAATACTAAAAGAAAATATCAAAATTGAAGAAAATAAAATCGATGCTTATTTTATGTTGAATGATGAAAAAGAATTTGAAGAGATGTTCCCAATAATTTCAGAATTGAGAAATGAAGGTGCTAGTGTTGAATACAACAAAAAATTTAATAAATCAAAAAAACTCTTTTCAGATGCTGTTAGTTTTAATCCAAATCAGATTGTTTATTATGATTTGTTTAAAAACAAATTAAATGAATTAATCACAATTAAAAATATCAATAAAAATGTTAAAATTGAAGTTGATAAAAGTGAATTAGTGACCACTATTTTAAAGGAAGTTAAAAATGAAAAAAATCAATAATATAGATATATTAAACTTAAAAGAAAAAACTTCGGTTATGCTTTATGGTTGAGTTTCCAATATCAGAAAAATGGGTCAAATTTCTTTTGTAGATTTTAGAGATAGAACAGGCATTGTTCAACTTATTTTCCCAGACAAAATAGATTTTACTAAAGAATCAGTTCTTAAGGTTGAAGGAACCCTGGTTAAGCGTAAATCACCAAATAATAATATTCCAACTGGCGAATATGAAATAAATGTTATCAACTATGAAATACTGAGCAAATCTAATGAGTTGCCATTTGAAATTAAAGATGATTTAAATGCCAAAGAAGACACAAGACTAAAACATAGATACTTAGATTTGAGAAGACCTAAAATGTACTCTAATTTACTATTAAGACATAAAATTTTAAAAGCAGCAAGAAGTTTCCTGGATACCAATGGATTTATTGAAGTAGAAACTCCTAATCTTTCAAAATCAACCCCTGAAGGAGCTAGAGATTTTTTGGTTCCAACAAGAATGGACGGAAAATTTTTTGCACTTCCTCAATCACCTCAACTATATAAACAACTCCTAATGATTTCAGGTTTTGAGAGATATTTTCAAGTTGCAAGAGCGTTTAGAGATGAAGATATGAGAAAAGACCGTCAACCAGAATTTACTCAACTAGATATTGAAATGTCTTTTATAGATGAAGAAATGTTGTTTTCAGTAATGGAAAATTTGTGAATCGACATTATGAAAGTCGTTGATTATAAATTAGAAACACCATTTGAAAGAATGACTTTTAAATATGCGATGGATAACTATGGTTGTGACAAACCTGATTTAAGATTCGACTTAAAACTTTTGGAATTAAGTGACATTTTTAAAAATACAAAATCAGACATTTTTAAAAAAGAATCAATAAAAATGCTGAAATTCGATCATGCAATATCATCGAAAGAAATAAAGATTTTGGAAGAAGTAGCGCTTAAAAATAAAGCGGAAAAAATCATTGTTATCAAAATAGTGAATTCTAAATTCAATGATAATAATTTAAATACTTTAATTAATGATGAACTAAATAAAATAATAAAAAAATTCAATATTACAAATTCAACTTTAATTTTTATCGCGGATCAATTAACAAATACTAATCAATCATTAGGAGCAATTAGAACAAAAGCTAATGAATTATTTTCATATGCTAATGAAGAAGAATATAAATTTGTTTGAATTGTTGATTGACCATTATTCGAAGAAGTAAATGGAAAAATATCATCAATGCATCATCCATTTACACATCCCACAATTAAAACAATGAAATATCTTGATAAAGAACCTTTAAAAGTAAATGCAAGAGCATATGATTTAGTTTTAAATGGTTACGAGCTTTCTTCCGGTTCAATTAGAATAAGTGATTCATTACTTCAAACAAAAATATTTAAAATTATTCAATTATCAAAAGATCAAATAGAAACACAATTTGGATTTTTTTTAGAAGCATTTAATTATGGAACTCCACCTCATGGAGGAATTTCTTTTGGTGTTGATAGAATATTAATGATATTATCCAAATCCAAATCAATTAGAGATGTAATCGCATTTCCTAAAAATGCAAATGGAATTGATGTTATGTCCGACTCTCCTTCTGTTGTTGCTGATGAACAATTGACAGACTATAAAATTAAGAATAAAAAATAACAACTATAGTGTTTGATAAAAAGTTATCGTTTGTGTTAGTGGGCAATATTCTTATTTAAAATAAATTATAATTGTAAATGTATTTCAAATCTATGTATGT
>CAMRBO010000024.1 GCA_947040465.1 uncultured Mycoplasma sp. | reverse complement strand
CTGAAAAATTAATTGTTGATATGGGAGCGTATATGAAATTAACGGAAAGGGTATTGAAAAACCTTCAAAATCATATCAAACTACTTTTTTGTTTTTTAGTGATTCTACTATAGTTTCAAGATTATCGTGATTGACTTCATTAACATGATTTTTCATATATTTAGTTATTTTATGAGAATCATAAAACTCATTAAGTAGTTCAATATTTTCTGAAAATTCAAGCAAATTCTTTTTCTTAAATAAAGTTCCACTTAGTGGTAACATATTAGAAAAATCTTCTTTAGCTATTTCAGTAAAAAATTTGTTGGAACCTCACACAGTATTATCTGCTTCATTAATTAATTCTCTTTTGGCTGTTTTAGATTCTTTAATTCTCGTTAAATAATAATCTATTCCTGAAAATACTATTTGCTCTTTTTTCGAATTATCTTTTAAATTGAGAAGTTGTCTAGATGCTATTTTTTCAAATATTGTATTACCCAATTTTTCCTCTGTCCCAAGAGCAGAGTCCCTTAATGCCGGAATTGTTTTGCTTTTTGGATTTGGTTTGGTTGTTGTTGTGTTTGCAAAAAAAGTTTCATCAAAAGTTATTTTATCACCTGTTTTAAAGTCTTTTATTTCAATTGTAAATATTGAAAAATCTAAAACTTTATAATTATTTTTAGAAACTATTTCAAAATCAAAGAAAGACCTAATATAATCGACTCTTTTAGTTGATGTATTCATATTTAAATTAGAAATTTTTGCTTTCTTTTTATCAAATAATGTTGGTTTGCTAATGGCACCATTGTATTCAAATACAGGAAACAAAACTATATCTACATCCGGATTATTCATCGCTACTTTTGTACTCTCTATTCTTAAGGTTAAATCTTTTTCTTTAATTATAAATAGTCTATTTTTCTCACTAATGTATTTTTCTTGTATTCATTCATTAAAACTATTTTGAACAATATTAAAACCGGTTTTGTGAACTTCTACAAAACTATATTCTTCTTCATTATTTTCATCAAAATCCAAAGATCAAAAAAGTTCAGGATCATCATATTTATCATTTGTTTCTTTTGCTTTAAATTCATTCCAAACAAAGTAAGGTTGACAAGTTAAATATTTTTGTAAATGTTTTCAAGTAATTAAATCTTTATTATTCATAATCTAATTTTAATTTTCCTTGCATTCTTCACTTATCTAACAATTTCTTATATTCATCTTCATCTTTACATCTTAAATACTCAATTAAATCAGCATCCTTAATTGAATCATATTGTGGGGAAACGCCTGATGTTGTGTATTTTTTATATCACGCTTTTATTATTGTTATATCATCTATTATTTGCGCTTTATTAATTTTAAATTTATAATTTTTTATTTTTCTTTGGTGTATTGGGAATTTTTTTGGATCTGCATAATCTTCTTCTTTTAAAAAAGTTGCTACAACTCAAAAATCTTCAACACCCATTAAGTATGAATAAAGTTGCGATTGTTTTAAATAAGAAACAGGAACACCATATTTATTTCAATTGTCATAATTTTTTTCACCCGTTGTCTTAATTTCAATAATTATTTTTTTGTCTCTAATATAACCATCAGGAAGTCCGCCGATAACATCATCTTTATCAGCAAAATAATCAAAATTATATTCAAATGGATCAAATGTTTCAACTTTAAGACTTAATTTTTTTTCAATAGCATCAACAACTTTTGGTTCTATATCAATTCCAGCATCTACATATTTACGATCTAGAATTGGAAGACCTATTCAAGACATTCTTGTAAATGCAACAAATTGTGATTTAAAATCATCTGTTTCTAAAACATCACCCACCGAAGATCCACCTATTTTTTTAAAACCAAATTTGTTTCATAATTTTTTTTCCAAGAGTTTTTTATGAAAAGATGGTTCTAAAATAATATTTTTATTTATTTCATCTAATTTATATTCAACACCATTATAAAAATGTCTTTTGCTTAATTTCATAAATTAATTATATACTATATTAAGTTAACTAAATTTAATCAAATAATCATAAATCCAAAAATTTAAATTCATTTTGGGAAAACAAAGAAAAAAATGGAAATAAATCTTTTAATTAAATATTGTTTGGTATATAATTAATTTGCATAATTAACAATTTGCCGATTTAGCTCAGTGGTAGAGCAGCTGGCTGTTAACCAGTTGGTCACAGGTTCAAATCCTGTAATCGGCGCCAGTTTTGGCCTATTGGTGAAGCGGTTAACACACATGGTTTTCATCCATGGATTCACGGGTTCGAGCCCCGTATAGGTCACCAAAACGGAAGATTAGCTCAGTTGGGAGAGCACCGCCCTTACAAGGCGGGGGTCATGGGTTCGAGCCCCCTATCTTCTACCATTATGCCGTCTTAGCTCAGCTGGTAGAGCAACTGACTTGTAATCAGTAGGTCGTAGGTTCGACTCCTATAGACGGCACCATTTATATGCGCCCTTAGCTCAGCTGGTAGAGCAAATGGCTTTTAACCATTGGGTCAGAGGTTCGAATCCTCTAGGGCGTACCAATATGTCGGTTAAAACGACTCCAAAAATTATTATTGTGCGCGAGTGGTGGAATTGGCAGACACGCTAGATTTAGGCTCTAGTGCCTCACGGTGTGAGGGTTCGAGTCCCTCTTCGCGCACCAATATCATCTTATATGACCAATAAATGCTTTATAATGAGCTTTTTTTTATCACAAATTATCAACACATGATATAAATTATATAACTAAAAATTAACGATGAAGGATTAACATGTCACAATTAAAATTTGAAAATAATATAATTTCAGGAGATATTGATAATGGCCCTAATTTTTTTAACATTAATCAAGTTGCATTATTTACTGATGCATTTGTTAAATATTTAAAAGAAACATTTCCAGAAAAAATTACAAAAGGTATTGTGGTAGGGAGAAATAATAACAAAAATGAAAGTGAAAGTTTCGCAAAAACTGTTGCAAGTGTATTAGCAAAAAATGAAATCAAGGTTTTTTATAGTGAATTTGCACTAAGTGATTCAATGATTAGTTATTCTACAAAGGTTTTAAACGCTTTAGGAGGCATTACAATCACAACCGATGATTATTCATTCAATAATAACGGAATGAAGTTATATGATCAAGATGGTTGTCCGATGTCACTAAAAAATATGTTAAAAATAAAAGCACACTGCCAAGATTGAAATAAATTTGCAGAAAAAAATAGATCTTTCTCATTTGAAAAAAGTAATTTTATCAACTTTTTGACAGACAACTTGTTAAAAGGTTATATTGATGAAATTACCAAAATCGGAGGAAATATCAAAAATATTGAAAATGTTTCAGTCACATGATTCCTTTCATCACAAGAAGATATTATTCCTATTCACATGATTTCTAATAAATTGCATCTAAATTCTTTTCACGATATAAATATCATGAAAAAAAATAATAATTCTTTTGAAGAAACAACATTAGAAAATTTACTTAATCACAAAGAAGCTGTCAATATAATTAATAAAAATCAGTCTGATTTGATCGCTTTATTTGATATTGGACTTAACAAAGTAGACTATGCATTTTTACACGAAGGACAATATGTAAAAATTGACAAAGAAGGAATAGTATTGCTCCTTTCTTATTATTTAATAGAAGGAACGGCTAAATTAAGCACTAAAGAGTTTATTATTATTGGGCCCGATTCTTCTGCGCCAATACTTCTATCAATGGCAAAAAAATCAAATGTTAAAACTATCATGTTGGAACCCACTGAACAAACTGAAATTAACAAAATTTTAAACAATGATGATGAAAACGTTTTATTATATTATGATAAGAATTATAATTCATTGATAAATGTAAATATTTCCAAAGAAAGTGATACATTGCAATCTTTAGTCACCATTATCAAAATGTTAAGTTTCTTTAAAAAACGAAAAATTTCTCTTGTGAATATAATACAAAAAATTTATGATATCTTTGGATAAAATAACAATAAATAAAAAAAGATTGAACACCAATCTTTTTAAAAGTAATTTTTAATTAAATAATTATTTAATTGCCTCATCAGCTTTTTTAATAACTGTTGAAAGTAGTTCACACGACTTATCAAATTGCGTTTGTTCTTCAGGCGATAAACAAACTTCAACAATTGATTCAATCCCATTAATACCAATAATTGCAGGAACACCAGTATAAATACCTTTATTTTTATATTGACCTTCTAAATAAGCCCCTACTGTCAAGATTCTTTTTGAATCAATTAAAATATTTTCACAAATGTTAGCTAATGCTGAACCAATTCCATAAAAAGTACTTCCCTTTCGATTGATAATTTCATAAGCTTTCTTATAAACTGTTTCATGTATTTTTGGATATTTTTTAGCATCAATTTGTCCTTCTTTTTCACAAATCGCTAATTGTTTTCCGCCTACCGAAACCGATGAAAATACTGAAACCGATGAATCTCCATGTTCTCCAATTACATATGCTTGAATCGACTGAGGAGCAACTGATAACTCCTGAGATAAAATTCTAACAAATCTTGATGTATCTAATGATGTCCCAGATCCAACAACTCTATTTTTTTCAAATCCTGTTACTTTTTGGTAAACATACGTCAATACATCAACTGGATTTGAAGCAATAACAGTAACTCCTTTAAATCCTGATTTTTTAATTTCTGTAGCAATTACTTTCATAATTTTAGCATTACCTTCAACCATATCAATACGTGTTTCACCAGGTAATTGAGGTCTACCTGCAGTAATAACAACAATGTCGGCGTCTTTACAATCACTATATTTAGCATGAAAGACATTAAATGGTTGAGACGATGTTCCGATTGCGTCTTCAAAATCAAGCACATTTCCTTCGGCTACTTTTTCATTTACATCAATAATTCCATATTCTTGAGCAACTCCTCTATTCATTGCTGAATAAAGAAAAGAATTTCCTACAGCTCCTGACCCTACTAAAATAATTTTTTTAACTTTCATATATATTCCTTTTTTCATTAATTTTAATGTAATAATTTTGTTAAAAATATTATATAACTATTTAAGGAATTTTTTTTACTTTAATTAAAATTATAAAGTTACCAAATCAATTTATCAATCTCAAAACTCATTGTGCATTTTTTAATTATCTCTAAATTACCACAAAACTATAAATAAAAATATTGATTTATAATTCTAAATATCTGATTTTACATATTTTTTAATGATTCTTTATTTGAAGATGAATGGCTTGTTTGAATTAATTAAGTTTTTGAATATTTTTATAATCACTTTTAAAAATTCATCATAGCCTTCACCTCTTTATAAGTCTTGAAATATAAAATTTATTGGTCTTGTTATCTTCCATAGTATCTCTTAACAAATTTTCATTCATTAACTTCCACAAATCTGTGTTTGCCCCTCTAAAAATTTATCACTTTCTTATAAAAGTGTTTTGAGAGATCTTCCAAACTACAATAATTAAAAGACTAAGAGCCTAAACAAACCCTTTCACTTACATTCAATATACTTTTCTGAAATAGTTTTTATTTTTAACTTCACTTAAATTCTCATTCTTTGACCTTTGAAAAATGAAAGTTTACCTGATTTTATTTTCACAAAATTATTATAGATATCGAAGAAGAAGTCAAAATTAATTTTTGTAGTCTACAGTAATATAAAACTAAAAAATTGAAAATAAGATATAATTTATATAAAATTAACACTTAATTAAAAGGAATATCTATGTATAAGTATAAAAAGATCTTTGCAACAAATAAACCAATTATAGTTGAGAATTATGCAATTAAAAATATTAAAAATTTTATCATTAGTTGAAGAAGCGGTAGCGATATAGAAAAATCAAATATAAAAATGGGATTCATCCGTGCATTTGGAAAGAATAAATTATTTTGGAAATCAAAAGAAGAATTAATTAACATATTTCTATATGTTAAAAGTTTTTTTACTTTCAAAAAAATGAGTGAAAATTATATATGAAAAAAGTGTTAATAATAAGCGGAAATAATCATTTAGTAACTTCTGGTGCAGATTTTTATAATGCAAGATTAATCAAAATTTTACAATCTCAAAATTATCATGTTGATGAATATTCCTTTGAATATAATATGAGCGAACAAGATCGCATCTATCAGGATGAGATTAAAATTATTTCGCCGAGTGAAAAATTTAATGATTGTTCTAAATCAAAATTAAAGTGATGAATTACCAATTTATATAATGTTTCTTTTCGATCAAGAAGACAATTAGATAAATTAATAGATGAGTATGATTTAGTGATTGATTCTTCCTTAATGCTTGTGAGATCAAAAAAATTATTTAATCACCCTAATTATCTATACGTTCAACATCAATCTTCAGATTTTTTTCAAATGAAAAGATATGGATTTTTAACCCCCTTAGCAATTTTTTTAATTTGATTAACAGGATTTAAAAACTGTTTTAAATTAGCAAATAATATCGTTTTTTTTGATGAAAATAATAGAAATTTTGTTCAAAAAAAATTTAAATCTAAAAATTCTAAAAAATATTTTTGTATTTATAATGCTAATATTTCCAAAGAAATTATTATAGAAAATAAAAAATTAAAAGACCAAATTTATGCAGATAATAGTTTTAAGAGAAATATTTTTTATATAGGCAGAGTAACTAAAGAGCAAAAAAGAATGAATGATGTTGATAAAATGATGAAATTAAGTAAAAATAAATTAGATATTTTTGGGTTTGGCACATATGTTAAGAAAATAATAAAAAATAAGAATATTATTTATCACGGGAAAATTGATCAAAAAGAAGTTATCGAAACAAATTTATATTCAAAAGTCCATATTTTAATGAGTAATTATGAAGGGTTTTCTGGTGCTCTTGTAGAATCAATTTGTTCTTCTACACCTATAATAATAAGAGATTCTTGAATATCTGCAAAATTTTTGGCTGATAATAATAAAAATGGTTTTCTTTGGGAAAAGAATCTAAGTATAAAAGAATATCAAACTAAATTTGATGAAATAAATAATTTACCAATTGAAAATCTAAAAGAATTATCAGATAATTGTTTTAGATTTGCGTTAGAAAATCTAACTTATGAAAAATTTGAAGAAAATTGAATCAAAGTCTTAAAAGAAATGATAGGTTAAAATAATTTATTTAAATTATTGCTTCTTAATTGTATTTTCCTTCTTGTAAACAAAAACACTATTTATCTTTTCACATATTTCACAATTTATTTCGCTCTAGGGTAAATTTATAAACCAAGATCATTAC
>CAMRBO010000023.1 GCA_947040465.1 uncultured Mycoplasma sp. | reverse complement strand
TGCAACATTTATATTAGGTGATTAACAAAAATATAAAATTTAATTAATGATACAATTTCTATGAAAGGGAAGTTTGTGTTTGATGAAAATTTTAAAATAATGATAGGCAAAATAGATTGTACTGAATATGAAAACAAATTTTATATAAAGAGTATCACTAGATATCGTGAGCTTGAAAAACTTTTAAGAGTTAGAGGCCACAATCCAACAGAGTTCACCCATTTAGAAAAAAGATTTATTGATGACATAAGGTTAAGGAGAAAAGTTTCTGAATATTTATTTTATATAGAAAATAAAATTGCTGCTGAAATAGTTGGTTTTTTTTTAAGTAATGAAAAAAATATAAATTTAGTATTTGATAAAAGTAATAATAAATTTATTCAATTTAACAAAGAAAAACCTAACAACAAAATAATAAAACTAAATCTTATTTTAAATAGCAATAAGATAATTAAAATTACACCTTCTTGCCCTGATAAATTAACATTTGGAGAAAAGCTATTGTTATCTGAAATTCTAAGATATTATCATAAGATACTAAAAATTCCTAATCTATTCAAACTATCAATCAACCCTAAGGAATTAAAGATTTTTAGTTCTTTTAGAAATAAAGTTGTTCATCATGAATTTATTTCTTTAGATCCTGGTTTGGTTGATATGATTACTATGCTTGAAAAGTATGTCACATCAGAATACAAAGAAAAGTTCGTTGATGATTTTGGACCAATCAAAAATAACATGATATAATAATTTTGGTTAAAAAAGCCAGATTATTTAGTAATAAATAATGGGATCTTTTTTGGAAGCGTTCGCGCTTTTTTTGTTTTTGTGATATTTTTTTGGGATACATTCAATGATCATGTTTATTGAGAATTATATAAAATATGAAATTAATTTCTTATAAATTTCTATACATTCTTCATAACTGATTTTTATGTTATACATCCTAATAGCTTCATCAAAATTTCTTTCAATCTTCACAAAAGGCTTATTTTTATTTTCCTTAATTATTTTGATTGTTTCTTCCTTTGTGGAAGAATTTCTATCACTTAATCCCTTTATATAAAACCATCTAATAAATAATCCCTTATCAACATTTTTATCTCACAATAGTTTTAAATCAATTAGATCTTTGGTTCTCGTTGTTGTTTCAGGTTTAAAAATTAAACTTTTGAATTTTTCAGCCAATATCATTTCTTTGGAAAAAATAAGAGCTGAATAATTACTCATTCTTTTAAGAGATTGTTTTTGAAGGTTGTAATTCTGAATAGTTTTAATGATATCTTTTTTTGGATAAGTGGTATTCAATGAGAGAGGAATGGTTATTTGTTGTTCATCAATTAAGTTTGAAATAATTTTGCTTCTTGATTTTGGAATTAAATAAATCTTAATTATATTTTTATGATAATCAATATTTTCTTTGTTTTTAATTTCAAAATAAATAGGGTTCTCCTTATTTTCTAAAATTTCAATGGCAAGTAATATTTCTTCTTTACCAATATGAGCATCAATATCAAGTGTTGATCTTTTGGTCATTGATAAAATTTCGATTGCAGAATCGCCCTTCATCACGATTGTAACTAAATCATCATTGTTAGATAATAAAACAATTATATATTCTCTAATTATTGATTTATTATCATTTTCATATTCAACCAAAAGATTCTTAAGATTAAAAGTCTTGTGATTGATATAAGATTCAATTCTTTCCCTATCTAATCCCCTTCTCATTTTTACAAGTTTTAAATATAATTTTTCAACAATAAATGGGTTTATGACTTTTTCAAGATTTTCAATCGCTTCTTTTTTAATAGTATTTTCTAAGGGAAATTTATCTAATTCAATAAATAATCTTTCAGGACAATAATAAAATTTATTATCACTTTCAATAAGGCCAATAGTAAAACTATTTATTTTTTGTAACTTTATTTCATATTTATCTTTATCATAATGACTAGTATTTGTGCCTCACACCATTTCTAGATATTCTTTAACTGGTGGATAAGAAATAAAATCAAATTGATATAAAGCGGATAAAGAACTAATAATTTTTATAACTTTTTTCATATATTAAATTTTATCATGTTTTTCTATTTATGTAGTATATTTAAGTATATTATTATATATAATAATATACTTAAATATACTACATAAATAGAATAATAAAACAATTTTAAAGATTTTTTTGTTTTTTGATCATAAAATATTGATTTCACAATAATAATTACTTTTTTATAAATTTTAGTAAATAAAATGATAAACTTAAAAAAGAGTGAATGAAATGAAAACAAATTTAGCATATTTTGATAAGTTATTATTGAATAAAAAGAATGGTGAAAATGACATATTAGATAAACTTAAAAAATTTTATGAAAATGATTATAAGAAAACAAGTTTAAAAATAGGTGATTTTGATGTTTGAGTTTCTAAGTCTATTATTGATGAAAAAATAAAAATATATCTGAATTATAATGATTTATATCCAGGGAAAACAAGTCATTTCAAGAATGTTTTAGTAAATGAAATATACTATACTTTAAATATTGAACGAGAATCTTCTTCTAGAAAGGCGATCAAGGATATTGTTAATAATTCAAAAATTATTAATACTGAAAACAAAGATATGTTGGAACGGAATTTATTTAATTCTTTTGAATTTATATTAAATTCAAAAGCTAATATCAACAAAGAAAATTTAAGCACTGTTTATAAAATATTAACAACTGATATTGATATGGGAACTAATAAGTTAGATGGAGAATTTTATCGTCTAGATGATGTTACTATCAATAACTTCAAAGGAATCAATAGTAAAATGATTGATAAACATATGGATGCATTATTTAATTTTATTAATGATTTAAATGATGATGATTTTATTTATAAAGCGTTGTTGATTCATTTCTATTTTGAAACAATTCACCCCTTTTATGACTTTAATGGTCGGTTAGGAAGAATTCTTGTATTTTGATATTCAGTAAAAATAAATAAAGTTCTTGATTTGTTATTTTTTTCAACTTCTATTGCACATTATAGAGATCAATATATAAAAGCTTTTAACGAGTCTAGAAAATTAAAAAACCTAGATGCTACTTTTGTTATTTCTTCAATTCTTGATATTTTAAATAAGAATAAAGAGAATTATCAAATTCTAGAAAAAATAAAAAAATATTCCTTAGATAAATACAACAAGGATGTTTCCTATATTGCCAAAGATATGATTATGAATGTCCTGTCATTAAAAGATATTTCTGGATCAAAAGAAGATAATTGAATTAAAAAATCAACAATAGATGATTTTTTTAAGGAATATTCAAGTAGTGTTATATATAATGAATTGAATACATTGAAAGTAAGAAAAATTATTAAAGTAAGCGATAGTAGACCATTAAAGGTTAAATTTCTCTTTTCTAAATTCAAATAAAAATTTATGTAAATTTTTAAAGTAATAAATATAGTTATTTAAGCCTGAATATTTTTTGGTTTGTGGCATCTAGTCTTATTGTTGAGCCAATAGCTATTGTTATTATTGGTAATGTATGTGCCAAATCATATTCTGCCAATATAGGTATATTTAAATCGTATATAAATTCTTTAATAAAATCATAGTACTTAACGCCATTAGAGATTGTTTCAAAGCCTTCACATTTACCAATTATCAAACCCTTGATTTTATGTAAGATTCCACTATTTCTTAGAGATGCAAGATTTTTTTCCACCAAACTTAATGAGAGGTTGCCACTTTGACATGTATCTTCAAAGAATAAGATAGTATTACTTGTTATTTTTGGAAAATATGGTGTGCCTATCATTGGAATGAAAGTGCTCAAATTTCCACCTATCAACACTCCCTCGACATCACCTTTTGCAATGGTAATTAATTTATTTTCTATCATTAATTTATCAGAAACTGATTTTTGATTAGTTCAAGGGATGAATTGTTCTGTGTATTTTGATGGGTGTGATATTAATCCTAATTTATCATTGACGCAATTATCAATTAAAGATTTGAAATGAAAATCATTAATATATTTTTGATTATCAAAACCAACAATATAAGAAGAACTATAATAAGTAAGTTTACCTGTTTTCGCATATATTGCAAGAGCTAATGCGGTTGTGTCGCTGTGCCCAATAATTTTGCACTTACTCTTTTTAATGTTTTGATAATTTAAATATTCTAAAATAGATGAGGTGTTATTTCCGCCGATGGATGGCAATAAAATATCAATATTTTCATTTTTTATTAAATCATTTATTTCCCGGGCTCTTTGTTGAGCGTTACCACTTCTATAACCATCACTACTAAGTGATAAATCTCCATAAATAATTTTAAAGTTATTATTTCTAAATTGTTCTTTTACTCTTTTTGCTTTTTTTAAAAAAACAGGAATTATAGGTGTGGACGCATTATAAATACCTATTGTTTTCTCATCAATAATTAAATCACTTTCCTTTGACATATTATCTCCAATATATAAATTATATAGACATATCTTAAATAATTTTAAACTATTTAATATCTAATTAATGCAAGAATAAATAAACTAAACCATGGGTATAATGATAAATCCAAAATTTAAGAAATAAATATTTTTTTGAAAGATAATTTACATTTATTGATAGACAATGTTATCTTAAAAATTGATTTTTAAATAGTAAACATTTAAATTGTATATAATTTTATTATAAGGAGATATTTATGAAAAAAAATATTTTAGGGATGAGCACACTCACTTTATCGTTGTTTCCTGTTTTGGCAATTACATCATGTTCAATGCAGCAAAATGATATAACTAAAGATTACAAAATAAGTAGTATTTTTGAACACAAAACCATTAGAACATCAATGATTAATGGTGACCAATATAAGAAATTAGATACTTTAGAAGCTTTATTTAATGGAATCAACAACGGTGTGATAAAGAACATTAGTGTGAAGATATCTGAAAAGGATCCATCAACGAATAAAACCAATATTATCTTAATTGCTAATACTGGTTTTACAATTAATGGACTTAGCCAATTAGAATCAGCTAAATTTGTTGAAAATGATATTACTATCCTTAAAAATGATGGAGACATTAGATTAAGTCCAGATCAACTTCAAGGTGATAAATTAAAAAGTTTAGGAACTTTACAACAAGTTTTTACAGGTGTGTGACCTGCTAATATTAATGATTATGATGTGGAATACTCTTCTGCAACTAAAATGATTACATTAAGTGCAAAAGAAGGTTTAACCATCAATAAAGAAAAATCCATTACTTCTAATATTATTACTATTTTTGAGTAAATGTTTTATCTTTATAAAAAGATATTAAAACAACTTTGATTCTCAATAATAATATGCTCTTGATTAATACTTAAATTAATTTAGGTTTTAATATTTTATATAATTCTTTAGTTATTTCAACATCATATTTAGCACCATGAAATTTTGATTCATCTATATCAAAGTTGAACTTATTTGCCAAATCAATTAACTTATATCCTTTGGTATATTTATCAACTTTATCTATTGCTCTTGCCATAACCATTGTATCTTCAACAACATTGCAAAATTGGAAAATGTTTCCAGACGGATCTTGAATATTATGTTTTTTGAATTGGTTATTCAAAAAAACTAAATCAAAACTAATAGCATTATGTCCTATCAAAATATCAGTAGGACTTATAAAATCAACTAATGTCATAAATTGATCTGTAAATCTTGATTTATCTGCCAACATTTCATTTGTTATTTTTGTAATATTGATGATATGTTGTGGCAGGGGTATTCCTGGATTTAAATAAATATGGACATCACCTAATATTTGTCCTGTTGGTGATTCTTTAATCATATAGATTTCTATTAAGTCATCTGTAAGACCATGGAATCCTGTTGTTTCTAAATCGAAATATATTTTGTTTGCTTCCATTTTCACTTCTTTTCTAATTTAAATAAACTATAACATTAAAGTGGTGATTATTCAAATAAAAGAAAAAGACGTAAAACTTTTGATTTGACTAAATTTATTTAATTTTTATTTCTGTTACAATCAATATGAACGGCTTGCAAATTTTTTATAGAATTGTCACCACCTCTTGATTTAGATAATATATGATCTATATTTCAAGCATACAAACTATTTCTTTGTAAAATAACACTTTCATGTGAACCATATAACATCTTTTCTAAACAAACACCACATAATCGATGATTATTCGGTGGGCAATCGTTATCCAACTTTCCATTAAGTTTACCTGTAATGATATAAATTAGGTAATGTATGAATACTTATCCTAAATTGGTACAAAAAAAACACTCAGTATCAAGTGTTTTCAAAAAACATCGCGCTAATAAATTAACTTGTATTTTTTAGACATATATATTATAGTGCTTTTCTTTCTATATACTGTCAATATTGTTTTACTTCTAAGTTTAGATGAAATAATTTGATTATCTTACTCCTCTGTTTTTATTATATCCTTGTGAAGTAGAAGCTTTATATTTTGTAATAAACGCCCTCTCTATATCATTTAATTCATCCTTATTACAATGGTGTATAGTTACTTCAAAATTATCATTATATTTGAAGTCAGCATATACATCACCATTTCCGCTACCTGTCAGATGAGTTTTAACTCTTTTTAAAACGTTTATAGATTGACCAACATAATATATAAAAAGAACATAAACTCCAGAAGCATCTAAGTTACCAATAGCTCCATTTCTTTTTTTAGCTAACGAATTATAGTCTTTTAAGAAATTGTTTGCATTTGTTGTAACTTGGTTTTGAACCATTTCATTAACTCTACCTTTTAGTTCTAAATCTTTTTTTCTTATAAAAAATATGAATCCTGCAACTACTACGAGTAAAGGGATGACTACGAAAAATATATACAAATTAAATCCTTTAATAAACTTTTAAAATTAATATAATAAATATAAAGTAATAATAAGTAAATAAAACAATTTTATAACCATATATTATATTTAATTTAATGAACATATATCTTCTTTAATTACATTCTTTATGTGAAGGTGTCATTATGTTTTATTATATATTAAATATTTTAATAACATTATGTTATTGTTTAACTAATTTCATTTTCATATTTTGATTTTCCACTTTTAGATTATAAAATTTATCATTTTTTAAAACTGATGCTGATATGCAAAATAATATTGTGTATTTTATATTATTACCAATAATTTGATGGATTTTATCTTCTGAAAAAAGTTTGTCATCACCAAATATTTTATTTGAAAAAATAAAAGTTGATGTAATTA
>CAMRBO010000022.1 GCA_947040465.1 uncultured Mycoplasma sp. | reverse complement strand
CACACTCTTTCCCTACACGACGCTCTTCCGATCTTATGATAGAAATTATATTTCCTGTTATTGAAGCAAAGGCCATAGGAACTATCAATTTTTTTATTGTTTCACTTTTGGTATTCCCGAGCGAATAAGAATTTGTTCTAATATCATCAGGTATATTCTTTAAAGTTTGTTCTAGTAATCTAATAAATGTTGGGATAATAACAATAACAACAGTTAGTGCACCAGCAATTAATGAATTTCCCATAGTGCCACTGCTTGTCATTCCTAAAGTTTGAATAAAGAAAAGCATACCAAACATACCAAATAAAATAGATGGAGTTGAAGAAAGAGAGTCTAAAAAAAATATAATTGTTTTTTTTATAAATCCTTTTTTAGAATATTCATTTAAATATATGGCAATAAATAATGCAATCGGAAAACTAATCGTTAAACAAACTAATATCAATAATAATGTATTTAAAAAAGATTGACCAACCGTATTTTTTGTATACTGTCAAATAGTGGATGAAGGCATGGTTGTTCCAATTAATCCATTAACAACAATATCACCTATAATTCATGTCAAAAATGAAAAGCAAATTATCATAGATGTAGTTTCAAGAGTTATTTTATATTTGTAATATAAATTTGCAAATTTATAATTTTTAATTCTATCTTTTATGTAATAAATTGTTTCTGGTAAATTATTAGAACTAATTTCATATTGACTTTTAAATGATATTCTTTCAAAAAACATACTTATATTTCGAGGAATAAAAGTAAAGAAATTAGCAATTTTATTTTTTAAATTTTTAATTTTAGGATTTTTAGAATTTTTCTTAGAACTAGTAATTAATGTTATAACAATATTTAATATCATGGAAAAAATAAGCATCATTAAACCAAATGCATATAGTAATGGTCTTATTTTTTCAGGATCAGAATCAGCAAACATAGTAGATGATATATATGCTCCTATAGATTGAGAAGAAGAATTTAATAAAGAAAAAAAATCATCTTGAAATATTTCGTTACTAGGTTGTGATTGAAGGATCATTGAAACAGCCATTGATTCACCAATTGCTCTAGATATAGCAACGACAATAGCGACGACAATACCTGATTTAGCAGCCTTTTTACAAACTTTATAAATTGATTTTGTTTTTGAATTACCCAAAGCTAAAGAGTTATCAAGAAGCTTGGGATCTATCGCATTTAAAGAATCTAAAGTCATTGCCACAATTGTAGGAATAATCATAAATGCCAACATTATTGATGCATTGAATATAGAGTTTCTTGAAAATCCAAACATTAAATTAAATAATATACCTAACGAATTAACTGCAAACAATCCAAAAATAACTGACGGAATCCCTGATAGTGTTTGAAATAAAATAACTACTTTATTTCTCCACCTTTTGGAAAGACGATATTTAGTGAAAATAGCCACTTTAATACCAATGGGAACACTAAGTAATATTGCTATTCCTGAAGTTAAAATTGTAACTGAAAAGGGGACTCAAAACGAGTGTTTTTCAAAGTCTCCACTAAATAAAATGTTTCAACCATATTCTTGAAAACCCTTTATAGCCATTATTATAATAAAAACTAAAAGAGTCATAAAAATAACTCCCATAAGTAATGAAAAAGCCATTGAAATACCTTTAACAAGAGAATTGATGCTATTCTTTTTTTGGAAAAGATTCATTTTTTTATTCATAAGTTACCTTAAGTTTTTCATGTTTTTCATTAAAAATATCTTCATCAGTAGCAAACCAAAATGTTGAGGGATCTTTCTTGTTTGTCATAGGATCTTTGAGGCACATTTGAAGAATGTCATCATAATTTAAATTAACATATCCTTCATTTTTAATAATGCTTTTAGCTTCTTGACTTTGGAATATTCACTCAATTAATTCTTGAGAATTAAAATCGTTTATTTTATTTTGTTGATTATTAGAATCTCTTTTTATTGACAGCATTAGATTTAAAGGTCTAAATCAATCGTATCCTTTAGAAATATTTTCAAGAGTTATTTCTTTAGTTTTGTATGTTGCTATTTCAAAACCTTCATTTTCGATTTCTTCACGATTATTATTAATAAACCCAGCAGAAAGATAGACCATTGATCCTATTTTATTTTCATTTTTGACAAATGATCAAGCTTGGGAATTTGATTCAGAAGTTGTTTTTGTATAACTTCCATATTCCCCATTAATCATAGCAGAATCCAATTGTTTTTTTTCTTCAGGGCTTATTTCATATTTAAGATTTGAATCTTTATAAAATGCATCAGCTGTTCCAGAAACAACAGATCCCCCACTTCTTGCATATGGATGAATTTGAGTTTCATCTCCTTTTACACCAATATCAGAATATTTTAAAGGGGTGTTGCCTGCAAAAGCAACATAAAGATTTTTGATTGTGTTTTCATTAATATCAATTTTTGTATCCTTTTTAGCAGGTTTATAAACAATACCCATTCCATCTCAAGCAATGGTAACTGTTTTTATTTCATTTTTAATCCATTTTATTTGATCTAAACTAGGTTCTTCTCCTGGCAGCAATTCTTTAATTACTCCTGGTTTTTTTGAAGCCATTCCTATTTCTTTTGTTCCATCTATAACAGCTCTTATTCCAGCACCAGATCCCCCAGCTTGAGTTACCAAATCGGAAGGTAAGTATTTATTTGAGAATGCAACCATTAATGGTTGGACAGCTGATGAACCTGCCGCATTTATTAAAGGTGTAGTAGATAATATCCCAGAAGTTAGAATGATTGTTGACGTTACAGCAATAACACTTATTCCAATAATTAATGTTCTTGATTTAATTTTTTTCATACATCCATTTCTTACCATTACGTGTAAATAATTATTTAAAATATCAAATTTATAAAACAATTATAAGGTAAATATTAAGAAATGATAATATTTTTTTAATATTAATTAAAAAATTATTTTTAATTCTTTATTATTAAGAAAAACTTTATCAATAATTGCTCCGCCTAAGCACTTTCTACCTGAATAAAAAACAATTTGTTGTCCTGGAGTAATAGATAATTGTTTGTCAGGATACTGTACAATAATTTTCTTTGAAATATCATCTATTTCAACAAAAACTTTTGAATCTTCTTGCCTATACCTAAATTTCGCTGTGATATTTTTAATATCAAAATCATTTGATATTATATTCAAATCTGTTGCAATTAATTTATCAGAAAAAAGATATTCTTCTTTAGACAGTGGAGCTGCATAAATTATTCTATTTTTAATATCCTTTGAAACAACAAAATATGGTTCTTCCATACCTCCGAGATTCAATCCTTTTCTTTGGCCAATTGTGTAATACATTACTCCTTTATGTTTCCCTATTATTTTTTTTGTATCAATATCAACTATATCTCCATGCATTGCTGGAATATAATTTTCAAGAAATTCTGAGAAATCTCTTTCACCAATAAAACAAATACCTGTTGAGTCTTTCTTTAATGCAACATTTAATTTTGATTTTATGGCAATTTCTCGTACTTCTTTTTTTGTTAATTCACTTATCGGGAATATTACTTTTGAAAGTTGATCATTTGAAAGTTGAGCAAGAAAATAAGATTGATCTTTCGTTTCATCAATACCTCTATATAATTTTCCGTTTTTAGTCATTGCATAATGTCCTGTAGCTAAAAAATCAGCACCTAAATCTTTCAAAGCATAATTTAACAACTTATCAAATTTAATATATTTATTGCAAAGTATGTCAGGATTAGGAGTCCTCCCTTTTTCATATTCACTAATGAAATTTTCAAAAACAGAACTTCAATATTCTTTTACAAAATCAACTCTATAAATAGGTATATCTATAATTCTCGCCGCTTCCATCGCATCTTGATAATCTAATTCTTGAGGACATACGGGATTATTGATATCTTTATTCCCTAAAGTATCATTATTAGCAAATGAATCTCAATTACGCATAAAAACACCTATCACTTCATGACCTTGCTTTTTCAATAGATAAGCTGTTACTGCAGAATCAACTCCTCCACTTAATCCAACTACAATTTTAGCCATTATATGATTTCCTTAAAGTTTTCTTCGTCATATTGACTAATCATTTCTTGACTATCATTTATTTTTTTGCTATCATAAAATTCTTTGCCCAAAAGATAAACACTCAAATTAATATCACTTTGATAAATTTTTATACCAAATTCATCTTTTATCAACGTCTTATCTTCAACGACACTTTTGCTAGTATCTATATAAACATAATTTTCTGGAAGATAAGTAGAATCGTGTTTTTTCGTTAATTTTGTTTCAATATATGCATGAATAAATGAGATTAATAATGTTATAAATAAAATTATTAACACTGTTATATTAGAAATTTTATCCTCTCATTTATCTAATAAAAAAATATCTACAAATGGTTGTATAAAAAAATATAGCGTTCCTATAGATAAAAATATTATCGAAATTCATGCAAATGGGATGAATAATTTTGATTTTTCAACTATTGTTTTTTTATTTTTTCTATTTAAAATTCCACCAAAAATAGCTATTCCAATAAACACAAAAGCAAATAATGAAGTATAATTTGTTAATAAATCTGCCATAGCATAAATATCTAAATAATTCTCATCACCTGGTTTTCAAATAAAAACAGCTATTGGAACCATTATTATATAGATAATCATTACCATCGATCATACTAATAAGAAAGAGCAAGTTTTTTTAGATAATTTTGGAAATTTTTTATAAATTATAGATAACAAGTAAAATGATTTTTCTTCTGTTGCTATTTCATACATTCTATTTGTTGATAAACAATAACCATTTACAATTCCTAATACCGCAGATATAACCATAATATTTAACGTTATGGAAAGTCATGACGGAATATTCGGTATTCCAGTTGATGATCCATCATTTGGCGATAACGCAAAAGCGATTGATAAATATAAATATGTTGCAGAAATTATAATTAAACCAACCAACATAATTCAAGGCATTTGTTTTTTATTTTTTAAATTAGATCTCAATGTTGTTATTGTGAAGAAACCATCAAATGCAAATAATATAGCAGGAATAGATGCAATAATACCTAAACCAGGATGTAATCCATTCATACCATTGGGAATAGAGGGAGGATTTGGCGTCGGACCTCCGCTTGCTGCCGCTATATATGCAAATATAGGAAATAAAACAATAGGAATGAATTTAATTATTGTGAAAATTCATTGAATTCCTTCACCAACTCTTAATGAAAATCAAGAGAAAAATAATAATCACGAAACTATTCCAATTGATATTAGTGCTGGCAATCAATTATCCTTGAATAACGTTTCACCTCTAATAACTCAAGAAACATCATCCATGGATGCTACCACATAAATTGGCAAACAAACTAATGTTAAAGGATAATAAATTAACAACATATAGGATGAAGAAAATTTGTGAATTTTCGTATTTGTAAAATTTTTCACTCAGGTCAATATTCCTTGGTCATTTTTAGAGCTGGATGAAAGTTCAATTAATGCGAATCCAATTGCAATCACTCCGACAATACTAACAATCCAAGAAATAATCACATACATTAAATCATTATGTGAATTGGATAATATTGATTGATTTTTTAAAAATATACCTGAACCAATGGTTCCGCCGGTTATTATAATCAATGCGGTTAAATAACCTATTTGTTTGATTTTTTTACTCATATTACTTTTTTCGTTCCTATTTTTATAAAAAAACAAACCACTTTAAAGAAGGTTTGTTAGATTTTATTTTTTTTCTAAAGCTGTTTTCGCCTTATCGAAAATAATTTGGAAAATATCTGGATGATTAATTGCTAATTCCGATAACATTTTTCTGTTAACTTCAATATTCGCAACTTTTAATCCTTCTATAAATCTTGAATATGATAATCCTAAAGGACGCGTTGCAGCATTAATACGTGCAATTCATAATTTTCTAAAATTTCTTTTAACTTGTTTTCTATCTCTAAAAGCATATACTCAACCTTTTACAACTTGTTGTTTTGCAACTTTGTAACCAATTGATTTATGTCCTCAATAACCTTTTGCTAATTTTAGTCACTTTTTACGTCTTCTTCTAGTGACTATTCCACCTTTTACTCTCATAAATTTCTCCTATTTCTTTTTTTATAATTAAATGATTAAAATAAACCTTTAAATCTTTTTACATCTGAAGGATGCATCATATCCGATTTACGAGATTGTCTTTTCTGTTTTGTTGATTTGTTTTGTGCCAAGTGAGATCTATATGCTTGACCTCTCTTGACTTTACCTGTACCTGTTACTTTAACACGTTTGGTAATGGCACTTTTAGTTTTCATTTTTGGCATTATCTTTTGTCTCCTTAATTTTATTTTCTTTATTTAATTGAATTATTTTTTTCTTATCTTGTTGTAAAAACATATCTAAAAATCTTCCTGAATTCAACACTGGTTCTTTAGTGATTATAGCAATATCTTCCACTTCTTTAAAAAAAGTTTCTAATGCTGAATAACCTAATTCTGGCCTTTGAGATTCTCTTCCCCTAAATTTTAAAGATATTTTTACAATATCTCCTTCAAGTAGAAACTCTCTCGCTTTTTTAGCTTTAGTTTTTAAATCATTAATTCCGATTAAAGGAGTCAATCTAATTTGTCTGTTCTCAGTTCTAGATTGTTTAGATTTTTCTTCTTTTTTCTTTTTCTTACGATCATATTTGAATCTACCATAATCCATAAATCTTGCGATTGGTTTTGGGGTAGTAGAAATTAAAACTAAATCTAATTTTTGTTCTAAAGCACTTTGCAAGGCTTCGTCCCTATTCATTACACCTATTTTTTCACCATTAACTCCAATAATAAAAATTTTCGGAAATAAAATGTGTTCATTAATAATATGCTCTGGGCCAGGTTTTCTTTTTTTTGAATTTGATGATGTATCAATAATGATGGACCCCTTAAATTAAATATTGAAAATAAATCATTTATTCATTAATAACTATTAGTTTTTAATATATGTTATAGCTAAACCCAAAATATAAATTATGAGGTGAGAAATGAATCTACTTTCTGCAACAATTATCATTGCTTTTTAATAATAACACAAATTATTTATTTTTTAATAAAGATTCTTCATATACTTGTACAAGATTTTCTAAAAGAGAAACAACAGTCAAAGGGCCGACGCCTCCGATTGTAGGTGAAATTGCTGAAACTTTGTTTTTGACAGATTCGAAATCAACATCTCCACACATTTTATTTGATGTCTCAGATTTACTAACTCCAACATCAATAACAACCGCTCCATTCTTAACATTTTCTGCTTTAATCAAATTAGGAGCTCCCGCAGCAACAATTAAAATGTCAGCATATTCTGATCCATTTATTCCAGTTTCTAAATTGAAACTATT
>CAMRBO010000021.1 GCA_947040465.1 uncultured Mycoplasma sp. | reverse complement strand
AATCAATAAAAAAATTGTAAAACAAAGAAACTTATCTTGTTTTGTTTACGAAATTGTTTCTCCTGAAACACACTTTATAAATACATTTAGTGACTCATTATTATTTTTAAAGAAAAACAATTTTAAAATTTTAGAAAATAACTTATTAACAAATGATATTAATAAAATTTTTTCATATATTGATAATTTTGAACAAACAAGAAATAGTATTGGTTTTGAAACAGATGGAATTGTAATTAAACTTAATAATATTTTACATTATGATAAATTAGGATTTACTTCTAAATTTCCAAAATATAATATGGCATATAAATTTAATGATGAATTAGTTGAAACGAAATTACTAAACATAACAGTAACCATTGGAAGAACTGGTATGGTTACTTATAATGCACAATTAGAACCTGTATCATTAAAGGGAACAATTGTCACTGCAGCAACACTACATAATTTCAATTATATAAATAAGCTTGATATCAATATAGGTGATGATGTGATGATTAAAAAAGCAGGAGAAATAATACCAAAAGTTTTTTCACTTTCGAGGAAGAATAATAAAAATGTATTTTCCAAAATATTGTACTGTCCTTATTGTAATGAAAAATTAATTGATAATTATTTAGAAACTGATCAGTTATGTCAAAATGATTATTGCCCTGAAATAAGAATAAGGAAAATAATTCATTTCTCTTCTCGAAAGGGAATGGATATTTCGGGTTTAGGGGAATCTTGAATTAGGAAATTTTATGAATTAGGAATCATTAAAAGATTCCCTGATATTTATTCAATTAGCAAAAAAATTGATGAAATAAACCAAATACCGAGAATTGGAGAAAAATCTTTATATAACCTTTTAAATTCGATTGAAGAGTCGAAAAATAAAAATTTGCCTTCCACTTTATTTGCGTTAGGAATCAATCATCTCGGAGAAAGAAATTGTAAATTATTGGCTGAAGAAATAAAATGTTTTTCAAACTTTATAACATTTGATTTTAAAAAACTTGAAAATATTAAAGATATTGGGCCAATCACATTAAATTCTTTACTTGATTTTTTAAAAGAACCTGAAAATATTAAAGATATTGAAGAATTAATATCTTTAGGTATCAACCCTCATAAAGAAAAAATTATAAATCATAATGATAATAATTTTTTTACAAACAAAACATTTGTTATTACAGGTAAATTTAAAATTAACAGAAATGATTTAAAAACCATCATTGAAGACAATGGTGGAAAAGTAATATCTGCAATTTCAAATAAAACTGATTATTTAATTTGTGGAGATGATTTTGGAAGTAAAAAAGCGAAAGCAGAAATATTAGGTGTTAAAATTATTTTTGAAAAAGTAATAATGGATTTTATTAAAGAACTTTAAAAAATGTTAAAATTTTAATTAACTATTAAAAACAATATAAGGAAATAAATATGGCAGGACATTCAAAGTGATCAAATATAAAACATCGTAAAGGAGCACAAGATGCAATGAGATCTAAAATATTTGCAAAATTTTCGAAAGAAATAATGGTTGCAGCTGCATTAGGAGGACCTGATGTTAATTCAAATTCATCTTTAAGATTAGCGATCAATAAAGCAAAAGCAAAATCAATGCCTAAAGCAAATATTGAAAAAGCTATTGAAAAGGGGTCAGGAACAGGATCGGCAGGCGCTAATTTCAAGGAAATTATTTATTCAGGAAATCTTAAACAAGGAATAATTCTACTTGTCGTTTGTTTATCAGATAATTACAATAGAGTTTCATCTGAAGTTCAATTTTTATTTAAAAAAGCTAATGGAGCTATTGGCAAAGCTGGATCTATTCCTTATAATTTTGAAAGACGAGGTATTCTAGAAATTAAAATATCTGATGGAAACGAAGATGACTTAACAATGTCTGCAATTGATTCTGGTGCTTCAGACGTTGAAATAAATGATGAATATTTAACTATTTACACACTACCTTCGGATTTAAACCCTGTTAAGGATTCATTAGAAAAATTAGGAATTAGTGATTTCGAAACTGCGGAAGTTACATATGTTTCTCCTGAAAAAATAGTTCTTTCAAAAGAAGATGTCGAACAATTCATCGCAACAATTGAACGATTTGAAGATAATGAAGATATTCAAGAAGTGTTTCATAATGTTGATTTATCTATTTTAGAGTAAACTTGATTTGATTATATATGTTTTTATGGTATATTTAGAAATATGAATTATTTAGTAATAGTGGAATCCCCCAATAAAGAAAAAACAATAAAAAAGTATCTTGGAGATGATTATGAAGTATTAGCTTCAGTTGGTCATATTGTAAAAATGTCCACTTCTGGAGAAGGAAGATTAGGAATTGATTTTGAAAATTGAGAACCGAAATATTTGATAGAACCATCTAAAAAAGATGTTGTTGAAAGATTAAAAAAACATGCCAAAAAAGTTGATATTGTTTATATAGCGACTGATTTAGATCGTGAAGGTGAAGCTATAGGAGATAATCTTATAGAATTTTTAGATATAAAAGATAAATATAAGAGAATTAGATATAACGAAATTACTAAAGAGGCTGTTTTAAGTGCAATCGCAAATCCTACTGTAATAGATGAAGATTTGGTTAAGGCGCAAAAAGCCAGAAGAATGCTTGATAGAATTATTGGATTCAAACTAACTAACTTAATTAAAACTAAGTTGTCTAATTATCCAATAGCACCAACTGCAGGAAGAGTTCAATCTATTGCTTTAAAGTTAGTTGTTGATCGTGAAAATGAAATTAGGGCTTTTATTCCTGTAAAATATAATACAATTGATGCAGTTATCAACGATGAGATCACTGCCACTTATTTTAATCCAAAAAATACTGATATCGACAAGAGTTGAGTTCTTCCGGAAAACATTGATGAAGTTTATAATTCATTAAAAGGACCGTTAGAAGTTAATGAGATTTCTACAACAATTAAAAATGACGCTAGTAAAACTCCCCTAAAACAAGCTGTTTTATACAAAAAAGCTGATATGTCTTCAAAGGCAACTCAATCAGCTCTACAGAGATTATATGAAGGTTTCGGTGATGGAGGTCTTATTTCTTATCCACGTACTGACTCTACCAGATTATCAATACCTTTTTTAAATGGGGCAAAATCATACATTAAACATGTTTTTGGACCAGAGTATGTTTCTGACACCATAAAAGGTATTGCTGGTGATCAAGATGCCCACGAGGCGATTAGACCAACTGATATAGGATTAACGCCAACAAAAGCAAGTGCAAAGTATTCTTTGTCACCTTCTGAAAAAAAAATATACTCTTTAATTTACTACACAACAATGCAAGCTATTATGACAGTTCCTAAAAGAGAAATTTTAAGATATAACCTCAAAAATTCTAATCACTTTTTTAAGTTATCTTCTTCCAAAGTGATATTTGATGGATATCTTAAACTTAAAGGTTATGAAGACTCTAAAGAATTACCCAAATATGAAAAGGGGCAAATGATTAACGTTAAAGAATATATCAATACTGCTCACGAAACAAAACCCCCTGCAAGATTTAATGATGGATCGTTAATTCAAAAGCTTGATGAAATCAAAGTAGGTAGACCTTCAACTTTTGCAGCAACTGTCAGCAAGATTGTAGATCGTCAATTTGTTGAAAAAGAAGGAAAATCCCTTAGAGCTACAGAGTTTGGAGAGCAGGTAATAATAAAACTGATAGAAGGATTTCCGAACGAAATTACCGAAGGTTATACAGCCCGTGTAGAAGCTGATTTAGATTTAATTGCCGAAGGGAAGATTGATTATAAATTTACAATGGAACAATTTTGAAATAGATTTAACGAATCATATAAAACGGCTGAATTGAAATTAGAAAAAACTATCTTGATTCCTAAGCTGGTTGGCGAAATATGTCCGGATGATAAAGGTCAATTAATATACAAACATTCTAGACATGGAGAAGAATTTATTGGATGTAATAATTTTCCAGAATGTAAGTTCACAAAAAATCCTAAAGCTAAAAAGAGATTTGCTTTTCTTAAAAAAATAAATAAATAAATTTCATATAAAAATTAACCATACAAACTAAGGTTAATTTTTTATCAATATTTTTAAAAGTATTACTTTTTAAGTTTTTTTCCAGGAGTGTCTATGAGTATAGTTTTTGTAGATTCATCACTAAATATTTTTTTAGAATTTTGAACTTCATTTAAAATATTTTTAATATGCTTTTCTATATCCTTTGGCAATAAAATTAATTTTGATTCTTCAACATTTAAAGCTAAAATGGTTATTTGACTATATAAATCAATTTCAAAATCACCAATATATTTACAAATAACAAACTTCTTGTCATCACCAATAATAGACTTTAGTATGTGTTCAATTCTATAAGTCATTTTGTTTGTCAAATAAGGAGTTTTGATTGTCACTATAAAAGTTTTAGAAGCATTAAATGAACCATAAAACATGGGATTTGATAAAGCTTGAATAATGGAAATATCTAATCAATCAACTTTTGAATTAGAAACACCTATTGTTGGAACAACTTTATTCAAAAAGTTTTTGGAATTTGCATAAAATAAAGATTTAATCAAAGAAAAATGATTGGGATTTAAATTAGGTTCAACAAAAGGAACAACAATAGATTCTATTAAATCTGAAGTAAATTTTGAAATAAAATTTTTTCTATTAACAATATCTGCATCTTCGTACGAATCAATAATTGTCGCTTCCGAAATTACAATAAATGGTTGAGAGTATTTAACTGCATCACTCATCAATCTATCATAAAGTTTTCTTTCTTTTTTACTAGAAACAAAATTCTCAACAATACAATGAAATGAAAATACATCAAATTTATCCAAAACATATGCAAATTCTCTAACATACGATAGCATTTGAATATTATCCGACTTATATAAAATAATTGCTAAATCTGCATCTTTTAATATTCTTTTAATTTCTTTAATGTTATTTTGAAAAAATTTTGCAGCCGGAATGATATTGTCATTTGAATCTTGTGATTCTCACGATAAAAAATCTGATTCAAATTTATTTTTTTCAGTAACATTTGAATCATATTTTGAATTATTCATTCCTATTTTTAAAAATCTTGTATTTGATCTTACAGATTTGTGAATTCCTTCAAAATCACCTAATTCTGAATCTGAAAAATAAATAATTATAGTGTTGGCAACAAAATCTCTTTTAAAATTCTTTATTTCTTTTTTATCAAACATATTAGTCCACCTTTTAGTTGTTGTAGAAATTTAGTTTTCCATTCGTGAAAATAAAAACAATAAATATCTTTTAATTATAAATTAAAAATTTATTATTAGAGAAATTTTTATTTTATTTTATTTCCTAACACCTTACCAGCTATTGCTCCATCAGATGCAGCAGTAATTATTTGCCTTACATTTTTGACTTTAACATCTCCAATTGCATATATTCCTTTTTCTTTAGTTTCCATATTGTCATCACTTATTATAAAACCTTTTTCATCAAATATATCAAGATGAGCAGCAAAAGAAGCAACGGGTATAAATCCTATATAAGGGAAAAGTGCATTTATGGGCATTTTGCTTTCTTTACCATTTATATTTACAATTATTTCCTCTAAATTTGATTTACCCTCTAATTTGATAACAAATGAATTGTAAAATATGTTGATATTTTTAATTTTATTTGCATCATCAATTATTACTTTATCAGCAATTGAAACGTTGTCTTTTATAAAAATATTGACTTCACTAGCTAAAGAAGATAAATATATAGATTCTTCGAGAGCACTATTTCCACCACCAACAACCGCTGCTGGCTTATTTTTATTGAAAGGACCATCACATATTACACAATATGATACACCTTTATTTTCATATTCTTTAATTCCTATAATGTCTTCAGGAACTCTATTTATCATTCCTGTTGCAATAACAATTGATTTAGATCTTAAAATTGTTTTATCAGTTAATATAACTAATTTATCAAATTCTGATAATGATTCTATTTTTTCAACTTCTCCATATTTATGTTCTACACCTGCCTCTTTTGTATGTTTCAACATTCTTAATGCAAGTTTTGCGCCTGAAATTGATTCATCACCTATTCAATTTTCAACTTTGAAAGTCATAGTCATCTTACCTCCAGGAGCGCCCTTTTCAATTACCAAAACTTTCAAGTTTGCTCTAGCTGCATAAAGAGCACAATTCATCCCTCCAGGACCTGAGCCTATAACTATTAAATCATATAAAATATTATTCATTTATTCACTTTTTACCTGTTACAACTAATACAGGCTTTTGTTGATTTTTTAATATATATTTTTTGTATTTTCCAGTAATTTGAATATTGTATAATTTGAATGATTGTTTATAAAAATAAAATACCAAAATTAAACCAGCAACTATAGATACGACAGAAAGAATTGTATAATAAACATAAGATTCTTCACGCAAGGGTTCCATCGCAACTCTTGTTATTCCATATCATATTAAATATAACGCACCTGGAGTTCCTGGTTTTGTTAATCCAAAATTAAATACTACTCAAACAATCAAGAAATATCCCGCCATAGAAGTTATGGACTCATATAAAAACAAAGGCGCTCTAAAGTTAGGGGTCCCTCCTGCGAAATCAGCAATAAACATATGAGAAGATATAAATGGTCCTAATCACGAAACTTCTCACTCTTCCACTATCTTACCATAAACTTCATGGTTGGCAAAGTTACCTCATCTTCCGACAGATTGACCAATCAAAACAGTTGGTAATATCATCCCAAAAGCTTGTCTAATATCTATAATATCTTTGTGTTTTCTAACAAATAAGAGAACAAGTATAGTGGGCACAACTACTCCACCCTGTATTGAAAGTCCACCTTCTCAAATGGCATATCAAGCAGATCCTGGAAATGGATCGCTAGGATTATAAATTAATCTCTCAAATATATAAAATAATCTCGCTCCAAGAATTGCTGTTGGTATTGTTATTATTATTATTTTCAAAAGTAACTCAAGTGGATATTTTTCTCTTCTCCAAAAGTAAGCAACTGTTATAATTGAAAGAAACATACCAATAATTATACAAAATGGATACAAGGGAATAAAACTATCCATTGAAACACCTTGAACATATCCACCACTTGATTTATTTAAGTTATTCATTCGCTTTAGTCCTTTCTTCAATAATTTTTAATGCGTCAATTCCGCTTTGTTTAGAAATAAATAAATTTGCTGCTGCTACAACTAATGATGAAGCACTTCTCCCCGCTTTAATAGGGATATTTATTTTACTAATTTTACCACCTAATATAGAATATAACAAATTTTTATTACCAATTCTATCAAATTCAACTATTTCTTCTGCATTTTTTAATTCAACTACAAGATCAATGTTAGTTTTACTTCTAATTGCTCTATCCCCATATATAGTTCTTATGTCTAACAAACCCAAACCTCTAGCCTCAAGAATATCTTTAGTTATTTCTGGAGAATAACCAACAAAA
>CAMRBO010000020.1 GCA_947040465.1 uncultured Mycoplasma sp. | reverse complement strand
CTTCACCAATATTTTTTATTTCACTTAAATTAGATAAATTTATTTTATAAAAAGCACGTTGAGGTATCTCAACAATTTTTAAAGGAAGTGTTATTTTTGTAATTTCTTGATCTAAGTACTTAATGTTTCTAAAAAAATTATCACCAATAATACCATCACCATTTATTAAACTCAAGTCTAAGTGACCATTAATAAAGTTTCCAGATAAATTTTCAGGAATTTCTCTAACAACATTCATATTATTAATATTATCTAGTGCAGATGTAATTCAAGTTTTCGTCTTGCTCGAGATATGTATTGTCGGTTTTTTATTCTGAACAATTTTAAATATTTTATTGAAAGAAATAGTATTAAAGGTATCTCAATTTGGTAAATATAATGTTTCTACTATATTTTTTTCTAAATTCCCTTTTCCCAAATCATAATAATAATCTAAATTCAAAACCATTCCATCAACAGGAGATTTAGTAGATAAGTCAAGAACACCATCCACACTGACAACTTGTTTAACCTTGTTGTTTAAAGTTCTTTTGATCGTCTTTGGTGTGGTTGGAACATTAATTGAAATAATGTGTTCGGGAATAGTTAATGTTTCAATATTTCATTTTAAAAACGATAAAGAAGGATTGATATCTACATAATTTTCATCACTTGCAAAAATTACTTCCTTAACTTTTATAGATAAGTTATTAATGCTTATTATTTTATTATTATCAATATTATCATTCAACAAAGAAGAGGGGAGTGTTAGTTTTTCAACAACAAATTGATCTGATCTATGAGAAAATAATTGGAGTAAATTTAAAAGTTCATCTATACTTTTTATGTTTTGGTTTTTTAAGTTCAAACTCTTATCGTTTATGTTGTAATAAAGTTGAAATCCTAAATGTAAATTATTATTTAAATTTTCAAATATTACTTCTTTATCAAATGAATTATCAAATATTGATTCTATGGTTGGAGGAATATTAAATTTAAGTATTTTATTGTTCAAAAACATTTCTGGTGTTATATTAATTTCTTTGGAAGGTAATATAACAGAAGTGATATTGTTTGTTTTAAATAATCCATTCCCTATTTCTTTGGGGAATGTTCAAAATTGAAACATAGAAAAATCAAGTTCACCATAAATCCCTTTACCAGCTAACGAATGATTGAATTTTATTTTATTCCTGGTTGTTCTATTGATAAAAAGGACTTCAGCAACTATACTTGATGTTGATTGATCTAAATTTATCCCATCATCATCTACCACAAAAACATAGAGTGGTTTTGTAGGATTCGTAAAATTATTTTCTATAGATATTTTAACAGGTTCAATATAATTATTAAAAATATTTGTAAATGATCCAATAGTTAAATATTGATTTTTTGAATTATATTTTTTTGTTTCTATATCTTGAAAGTTTATTGTAAAACCGGGAATAGAATTCAATTCTAATATTTTTTTTCAACCATCAGAAAAATTTGGGTATGGAGTATATTTTAAAAAATATTTGAGGTCATATTTACCCCTGTGTTCTTTAGTTAAATTCAGTGACTGTAAATATTTTGTAGAATCACCTATATATTTAGTAGTTGTTATAAATCCATTAACTATGTCTAAAAACTCTTGAGTTTTATCTCCTTGAGAAAGAGTTACTTTAAATTCCAATGAATCACCATTTTTGGAAAGATTATATTCTAATTTTACTTTTATATTTGAATTGATTATTAACTCATTTAATTGAACGGATTTCTCAAAAGCAGAATCTATCGATTCTGGATTTTGTAAATAAAGTTTTGTAGGATATTTAAGCACCTCTGATTCCAATGTTTTTTTAGGAACAACTAAAGATAATCTATTTTCTTTTATATAATTAACTAAATAATCAAATGAAAACTCATTAGAATCAGAAGAACCACAAGAAGATAAAACTATAACGGGAGATAAGGCCAAAGTTGTAAGAAGTATTTTTTTGTTAATATACATACATATGAATTATTTAGAAAATAATTCATTTTCTCCAACATTATTTCTAAATACAGAATATGAAGAATTACTTTCTTTTATAATTTCTACTGACGGATCTATAATTGAATAAATTTTATATTTAAATTTCAAAGTTGAATTTAAAGAATCTGGCAATACTTCCACTATTTCGATATTATATTTAAAATTTATCAACTCACTCCTTTCACTAAATATTACATTATCTATAGCTACACCTTCTACTAAATATTTATCATTTGTTTTTTTAGGTGTTGAAATATAAAAATTTGACTGATCAAAAAGTCTTCCTTCTTGTTCATTATAAAAATTAGTCAATTTGATTTGATTGCTAGGAATTTTGCGACTTTCTTCTGCATAAAGAGAACTCACAATTATTATTGGCATCCCAATTACAAGTGTTGCACCAAAGGTTATTAATGATAATTCTATTTTCTTATTTTTTCATGTATTTTTTGTTTCCATATTTACCTTTAGTTTATTCAAATGAATATAAAAAATTATATCACAATATTAATTTCATTTTAAAAAAACACTATTTTAATAGTGTTTTTTTAATAAAGTTGTTTTAATAAAAAATTAAGATTGAACAGCCATTTTAACAATTTTTTCTATTTTATTATCATTTTGTTTAATTTCTAATTTTTCTTCATATTTTTGAATAACTTCTTCAACAGTTCCAACAAATGCAAACATCGAATCCGGAATATGATTTAACTCTCCTGATAAAATTCTTTCCATACTTGATAAAGAATCATCAAGTCCTACAAATTTACCTTTAATTCCAGAAAATTTTTCCGCAATAATAAATGGTTGTGTTAAGAACTTCTTAATTCTTCTACCAATACGAACACTTGTTTTATCTAATTCAGTTAAAGCATCAAAACCTAAAATATTAATTATTTCTTCAAGATGTTTTAATTTCTTTAAGTATCTAATGGTTGTTTTAGCAACATTTATATGTCTTTGTGAAGTATATTTTTTAGATAATAATTTTGATGAAGATGCCAAAGGATCAACAGCAGGATAAATACCTTCAGCAGCTAATTGTCTACTTAAAATGATAGTTGAATCAAAGTGAGCAAACGCAGCAACTGCAGCTGGATCTGTAAAGTCATCAGCAGGAATATACATTGCTTGGATAGATGTTATGTCACCATCAAGCGTTGAATTAATTCTTTCTTGTAATTTTCCCATTTCTGAAATTAAAGTAGGTTGATACCCAACAGCTGATGGAGTTTTTTCCAATAGTGTTGAAATTTCAGAACCAGCTTGTACATAACGGAAAATGTTATCCATAAATAAAAGTACTGATTTACCTAAATTATTTCTAAAATATTCAGCAACTTTAACTCCTGTAAACCCTGAACGGAATCTTAATCCTGGTGATTCATTCATTTGACCAAAAACAAATGTTGTTTTATCTAAAAAACCTAACTCTTTGGCTTCTTGTCATAATTCATGACCTTCACGAATACGTTCACCAATACCTGTAAAAACAGATAGCCCATCATGATGTTTAATAAATGTATTTATAAGTTCTTGAACAATAATTGTTTTACCAACTCCAGCTCCACCAAGTAATCCTGTTTTACCACCCTTTGGAATTGGTAATAAAATATCAATAACTTTGATTCCTGTTTCCAATATTTCTGACTTAGGAATAAGATTATATCTTTGATCTTCTTTTTTCTCAGTAACTTGCATTGGAGCATATAATTTTCCTGTCAATTTAAAATTAGGATTATCTAATATACGACCAACCGGATCAACTACACGACCTAAAATTTCTTTACTAATCGGCAATGAATATGGTTGATTTTTTGATTCTAAATACATTCCAATTGTCAAACCTTCTTCTTTTCCTAAAACAAACGCCGAAACTAATTTATCATTTTTAATATCTGATACTTCTAATATACGAATTTCTCCATTAGGTAATTTTACTTCAAAAACTGAACTAATAATTGGTTTTTCTATCGCTTTAATGATTTGAATTTTATAAACTTGAGATTTAATTTCAACAATCATCCCTTTTATAACAACAGATTTTGTTTCTATAGGCATAACTAGATTTGTAGGAACAAATTTTCCTGTTGATTTTTCTGCAGAAAGTGTTTTTCTAACAAACTTGATATCTGCTTGAGAATGAAGAATAGCTTTAATCATTGTTAATTTATCAGTACGATACACTTGTAATATATTGTGGATATCACTAATAATATTTAATTGAGCTTCATTCATCAAAGCTAAACTTTCAGGTAAGTATATTTTGTATTTTGTATTTTCTGTTAAAGTTGAAAAATCTTTAACCACTTCTTCATTAATGCCCTTTAGTGTAGGAGCAACTGAATTATTTGATGTTGAAGAAACTGAAATTGAACTAGAAACAACTGTTTTAGTTTTTTTCACTGACTTATGATTAGCTAAATATTTTTCTTTTGCTACAACAATAGCATTAATAATCATATCGTTATTTTTAGAATCAAATAAAATAATTTTATCTATAATAGTTTTTTTATTAATTTTTGCTGGAACAACAATTTTACCTAATTTTGCAGCTTTTTTCAAATTATCTAATGTAAGTTTTTTTAAAAACTCCTCTTTTTCATTTTTAGAATTAAATTTCATATGCTATCCCCTTTTCATATCCTCGTCTTTCATAAGAAAGCAATACCCTTCCGTCATTTCTAATACCTTTGAAGGCTTTGATAAATTCTGGATTATTACGCAATCATTTGTTCTCTGATAAAATGTGATATTTTAATAAAGGTAAAATAATGTGTTTTAAATATAATTGAATAGTATCATCTTGAATTTCTTTTTTATCTATAAGTTTAGCAAGTTTCATACCAATAATATCTTTTGATAAAAATACTTTAAGAACATTTTTAATTACATAAACTTCATTTTGATCTTCGTTATTTTCTTTACTATAAAAAGATAAGAATCCGCTTCTCAATAAAAAGAATAGTATTGTTGAAGTGTTATAATCAATAACTTCATATTCATTTTGATCAATCATCATTTCAAAAGCTTTTCCTTTTGTATTTCTATCTTTATCTTCTTTAGATAAATTAGAATTAAATGAACTTAGTTTTCTTTGTTCTTCATATTCTGAAATTAAACGCTTTAACCCTGAAGTTGCTTTTGCCATTGAAGGTTTTTGTACAGCTGAACCTAAACGAGAAACTGAAACAGTAATTTCCAATGCAGGTCTTCTACCATCATTAAATACTGAAGTTGAAGTATAAATTTGTCCATCAGTAATTGAAATTAAGTTGGTAGGAATATATCCTGAAATATCTCCGCCCATTGTTTGTGCTATAGGAAGGATGGTTATTGAACCACCTCCAAATTCTTCAGTAAATTTTCCACATCTTTCAAGTAATCTCGAATGTGTAAAGAAGATATCTCCAGGGAAAGCCTCACGACCAGGAGCTCCACCAACGATAAGTGAAAGTTCACGATAAGCATCAGCATGATTAGTTAAATCATCTAAAATTAACAATACATCTTCATTTTGTTCTTGAAAATATTCTGCTATAGAAGCACCAATATAAGGAACAAGATATTTTGCTGCAGCAGTATCATCAGAAGCAGCAGTTATAATTATAGATTGATTCATAACACCTCTATCTTTAAGTGTGTTATAAATTTCAATAACTTCTTCACGTTTTTTACCAATAGCAACATAAACATTTTTAACATTTGTTCCTAATTGAGCTAACATAGCAGTAACAGCAATACTTGTTTTACCTGTTCCTCTATCACCAACAATAAGTTCTTTTTGCCCTTTACCAATTGGTAAAATACCATCAATAGCTGTAGTACCAGTAATTAAAGGTTCATTTAGAAGCATTCTTGCATAAATAGGCTTCGCTTCTTCAAAAACATCTCTTGAAGCAATTTTTTTCACTTCATTAACTTCAGGTCCGGCAACCATTTGCATACCATCTATATTAATTATTGAACCTCAATAATTATTAAAAATATCTGCCTTGTATGTTCTCCCTGTTGCTGTTGCTGTTGAACCAACTTGCAATGAAGAATGTGCTTCAACCTTTAATAAAGAAACATATGCCTTATTATGTGTTGCTTTAAGAACAATACCGTTAACATATTTATTGAATTTTATTTCTTCTAGAAATTGATAAGAATGTTCTCCTTCAATTGTAATAATGTTATCTTTAATAGCAATTATTTTTAATTCGTTTTGTTTTGTCATAAATACCCCTTTTATTTTCTTACCTCTCACGCTACTATTGATTTCAATAATACTTGCTTAGATATTTTTACCACATCATTTTGATGTTGTAAAAGTTTAAAAACATTATTATTTTTTGAATAATTCTCTATCGAGAAATAATTCGATAATTGATTATATGCTTTTAATGCTGATTGATTTTTAGATATTTGTAACATATCTTCCAATTCTTCCAAATTAACTGTTTTTAAATCTGAAAAGTTTTTAAACACTTCGACCAATGAGTCATTAGGTATTATATCAAATTTACCATTCAATATAACCAAATCACCAACTTTATTTGAAACTCTCATTACATCTTCTGCCATAACAAATTTTGTTTTTATCTCACTTGTTGAAGATTTGCTATCCTTATACCTAACAACCAATGCAGCTACATCATAAACCATTATGATGTCTGATATTCTTTGTTTTTGATCAAAAGGCAACTTCAACGATAACTCAACAGGTTTATAATCAACCGTTAGAACTACAATTTCCACAATTGTTTCACTTGTATCTGAATAAATATTTTGTAATAATTCAGGATTAATAGCTGTAGTTAGTGTTAACTCTCTTTTATTACTCATTATTCACCACCCCTTTTAACTTTAACTAGAGGAAATTCTTCTTCTTCTTCCCTTAATTTAAATGCTGTATACAATAATAATGATTGCATTGTGGAGTCTTCTTTTTTAGTTCTATTATAAAGCATTACTAAATCTTGACGTTGTTCAATTAATTTATTTCTTTTCTCTTCAAGTAATTGTAATTCTAAATGATATTGTTCAATATTTGCAAGAATTTTTGTTTCATAAATGTTTTGTTTAATAATTGTTTTTGATAATTGTTCATACACCATATATATATCTGGATTTCATTCAGCTTTACCAATGTTTATTTCAGAAATAATTTTTTTATGATTGGCGATTTGATTGTTGATTTCAATCGCTAATTTTTGTTCATTTTCTTGTTCTTCTGCTTTAACTACATTTTTATTTTCTTTAATGTTTTTAAACGGAAGTATCTGTTCAACTACAAAGGGCTCACTATGTGAATTTGATGATTGAGCAATCATCATTATCGCTCTATTAAATAAATTATTTTTTAAACCAACCTCAATCAAAGAACCAACTTGTTCTGAAAGTTCTTCCAAACTTTCAAAAGAAGAATAATCAAAGTGTTCAATAACATTTAATTCATTTTTTTGACAAATCAAATTTACATTAGCACCAAAAGTAACAATATAATCATCAGGAGTAACCTTGTTGACAATAGATTCCTCTAATTTTTTAAGCATATTTAATGAATAAATATCTATTGTTTTAGGATCAACTAAAAAATAAATTGTTGAATCATTTTCTGATTTTTTTTCTTTGCCCTCAAAAAGAGTTATGCCTTTTTTAAGAAATCAACGCTCTTCAATTGCATTTAATAAATTTGAATTGGATATTTTAAAATTTTGAATATTGTCTATTTTTTTTATTTCCTGATTTAATAATTGTAAAACACGTATTTTAGATATGTCAACAAAACTTACAAAAAATGATAATTTTTCTGATTTTTCACTAATT
>CAMRBO010000019.1 GCA_947040465.1 uncultured Mycoplasma sp. | reverse complement strand
CCAATTGTTCTTGTTGGGTTCAATGAAGTTAATGGATCTTGTGGGATATATCCTATTTTTTTTCCCCTTATTTTTGATCAATCTTTATTCTTCAAATCCTTAAGAGATATGTCATTTATTTTCATCTCATCGGATTCCGTAATTGCAAATTCATTAATGTTCATAAGAGCTTTTGAAGTAACTGACTTACCAGATCCTGATTCACCAACAAGACCTACTATTTGTCCTTTAAGGATTTTCAAATCAACACCTCTGACAATGTTAATAATTTTTTTTCTATTTACTTTAAAAGAAACTTTTAAATTTTTCACATTTAACAAAACTTCTTTTTTAGATGTGTCATTATTTTCTTTTTTTATTTTTTGATTATTAACCTTAACTGATTCAACTATTTTTGGTTTGTTAGTTGATTTTTTAGTTACAGTTTTTGGTTTTGAAGTTTTTTTTACTTTTTCTAAAAATGCTTTCATTATTTACCTCTTGCTATCTTTGGATCTAATGCATCATGTAATCCATTTGCTATGAATTGTGTTGATAATGATATAAACAACAATATTAATGATGGCAATAAAAGAATTCAAATATTATTCTCCACTTGACTTCTAGCTTCATTAAGAATGGTTCCAAGGTTTGGTGTTCCACCGTATGGAATAAATCCTAAAAATGATAGAGATGAAATAAAGAATATTACTATAACAATTCTTTGGACAAGCGAAGTTGCTAATTTACCTATTATCGCTGGTAGTGCGTGAACAAATATTTGTCTATTTGTTGAAGCTCCGATTGATTTTGATGCCAAAATATACTCTTGGTCTTTAACTGTTATCATTCATAATCTTGTTTGATAAACAGGTGCTGTTCAACCAACAAAAACCAGCGAGAAGAATAATGCCCCAAAATTCAAATTTTTAAACAAAGAAACCAATAGCAAGAATCAAATAATACTTGGAACATTTTTGATAATATCAATTATTCTAGTAAAGACGGTATCAATTCATGTCCCAGCATGGAAACCTAAATAAGCACCAATCAAGATACCAATAAATGTTTCTGTAAACGCTACCAATATTGCCAACAACAAGGAATCTCTTGTTGCCGTTCATGTTCTTGTTCATATATCAAAACCAGCTTGAGTCGTACCTAAAATAGTGCTAAACCCCACTGAGCCAACCGTTTTATCTATTAAGTCATATTTATTATATGTAACAAGTCAATCTCCATTAGGGGTGAGTTCTTTTTTATCTGAAATAATTCCCATAATAGATTCAATATGATCTAGTTGTGTTTTAGTCAACACCTCTGTCACTATTGGCGAATATGAAGGTGGTAAATTGGTGGTAAATTGATCAGATATCGATAAAACTGGTGAATTAGAACCGAATTGCGAAATTGCTGGAGCTATTATTGATATAAATAATATTGATAAGAACACAACAAGAGACAATAAAGCAAAATAGTTTTTAAAAAATCTTCCGGCAATATCAGCACTTATTCTTTTTTGTTTACCACTTAAAGAACTTATTCCTGAAGACCTTTCCAATTCTACATAACGAAATAGATTTTTGTTTAACGAAATATCTAAGTTTTCTTTAATATAATCTTTCTCATTATTAATTAAATTTGCTTTGGGTATTTTAAGATCAAAATTTTCTTTTTTTTCATTAATCATTGTTCACCTCATTTTTAAGATTTTCTATTTTTGGTGAAAAATCACCACTATCTAAATCTTTGTTTTTCATTGAGGTTCTATAATTTTGTTGAACTTTTAATTTATTTATTAAATTATTAACATAATTTATTTTTCCTTTTTCTGTAAATATAATTCTTGGGTCTATAAATAGATATGAAATATCTAATATTATTTGAATAACTAAAGATAGAGAAGAGTAAAAAATGATCGAAAACATTATAATGTTTATTTCACCTTTGGGAAATGCTTGAATAATTACCGAAGAAGAACCTGGAACATTAAAGAACTGTTCAATTACAACATTTCCAGCCAAAAGCACAACAAATGAAGGTAACAAGAAAGAAATAATGGGAATAGATATATTCCTTAAAATGTGTTTAAAAAATATATCTAAAGAAGAAAGACCTTTTCCTTTAGCAATTAAAACTTGGTTAGAAGTCAAAATTGAAACAAGTTGATTTCTAACTAAAATAGTATATGCCGCAAGAGAAGCTAAAGTAACTGTAAGTATTGGTAACATTAAAGATTTTAAAGATAATAATCACCCAACATCTTCAGGTAATTTAAAATCGAATAAAATCAATCCATTAGAATTTACGGCAATCAAAATCATTATAGGAGCTATAACAAAAGAAGGTAAACCGATAAAGGTTATAACAAATATGTTTACAACAGCCTCAATTCATGTCCCTCTTTTATATCCTGCCAATACACCCAAACTAATTCCAATAACTGAAGAAAACAATAATGCCGGAACTGTAATTAAAAGAGTTCATTTTAATGGAGAGAAAAAGAACGTTGGTATAGATGTGGATTCTCCTCCTTTTGGAACATAAATTTTTCCAAAAGATCCGTGAAATATATCACTAATATATCTTCCAAACCTAATAAGTACAGGGTCATTCAATCCTGCTTTTTGAGCTAATTCTTCAGCATTTTCAGGATCACTAGCAAATGGATTTTTAGAAAATGATGCTACCAAAAGATAAACAATTGTTACCAAAATTATCAAAGTAATAAATGCCAATAAAAATCTTTTAATTATATATCTAAACATTTTTATCGCCCGTCCTTATATCTGATAGATATAAAACTCCTGATTTGGTAGTTGGATAATAATACTCAGTTAAAACCAATGATAATGAAGTAGAGTTAGGATCATCAATTGAAATATCGCTCTCCATAGCAAAACCTGCAATTATATTTAGTTCAACAATTAAATCAGTAATTTCGGAATCATTAATTGTTTCTTGATACATTAAAAAAAATTTCGCCAGTTCTGTTCCAATTACATATCCTTTTGATTTAAATAATTTTTCAAGTTCATTATTATCATCGTTAGTAAAATCAATTCAATCCTCTACTTTCAAAGTTGGTGGTAATGTTGAGTTTAAAGAATCTTTTAATTTGTCTGAAAGTTTTGTGAATTCTTCCATTTGTGCTCTAATTTTTATATTTTTGGGATCTGAGTAAAGAGAAAAAGCTCCCATCAAAGATATTCCTTGTCCATGAGATATACCATCTATATAACTTCCAATACCCTCATAATCATATCCTCAACCATTAAAGTCAGAAATACCTTTATTAACACTTATTGCTTGTAAAACTTCATCTTGATTTCCAGGAACATAAACTTCCGGTTGTATTCTACCCTTGCTATCTAATGACTTCAATGTTTTAACCAACATTTCTAGTTGAGCAATTTTAACATGATTTGAAGCACCATCAGGATATGGGTAAACAATCTTTCATACCAAAGGTTTGTTTGAAGCAACCCCTTCTCTATCTAACAATGTTTCTACCATTGTTTTAATATTTTTGAATTCATGAGTTTTATATTGTTCATCAACACTTGCGGAGTGGTCAAGAAAAGTATTTTTCATATCCGCTTCAGTTATGGTTACTTTTTTATTTTTTTCATCAAAATAACCAATATTATTAATTTTATCTTGAAAGTCAAAAGGAGTCGCTGTTCCCTTAGAATTATATACAGCGTTGGGAGCAGCGTGGTTTAACCAAAGTTGCTTTAAACCTTTTGTTGAATTATTAACAAAAGTATATCAATTAATAGAAGCATTAAATAATGTTCTTAATTCATATCCTGGACCATTAAAGAATGACATAGCTGTTTTAGCTTCTCCTTTTTTTAATTGTTCTATGGATGATCCATATATAACCCTAGCATATTCTTCATTAAATAAATAATCACCTTTTTCACCATCATAAAATTTTCTTGGATCTGTAGAAAGTAATGTTCTTTGCACTAAACTTGTTTTATTAAGTTGTTTAACTTGCAATAATCCTTTTTCTGAAGCAAATTCATCATTTCCTTCAGTTCCAAATATTTTTATTTTTTGTTGTTGAGTTAAAGAAACATAAGGCATTTCCGAAACTGTTCCTTCAAAATAATTATTGAAAAGTTGGTCATTAAAAGTTGGAGAAGTTGAAAATTCAAAAATTATTCTTTCCATAGTATTTTCCTGATTTAAAAAATCTTTATTTGCAAAAAAATTATTTTTTTTGAAAATAATTCTGTTATCTCCGGCAGAAACTGGTATATAAGCTGTAGCAAAGAGGTTATTTTGTCTATTTTGACCATATGTATAAATACCAAATTTTTCAGCATTACCTGTTATTTTTTCTTTTGAAGTTGAACTTACAGGATATTCTATACCACTGCTGTTTTTGACTAATTCATCAATATGTTCTGAAGGTGCAGCTGATAATAAATAAGAATTTAAAATTGCTTTATCCATCAAAGATGTAAAGTTAGGTGTGTCATCTTTTAAAGCGCTTATACTAAACATTGTTGTTGTTTGTCCATCAATTTCAACTTCTTTTATAGTTTCTTTTTCATCCTTTAATATTTCAGCATTAATTCCAAACAAACCTAAAAGATAATCATTAGGGTATTTTTTTTCATCACCAAATCTTGTTACAGTACTCGTTAAATTAACAAAGTAATCATCCAAAAGTTTTGAACCACCATTAGCACGCCTATAAGGTGTATCAAATAATCATGTTCTCATATATGAATAATAAAAATCTCTAGGACTAATTTTATACTTTGTTTCATTTCCTTCAGAATCCACTCAATAAACATCATCCCTTGTGGTAAATCCTAATGATTTTAATGAATAAGCACCTTCTGGATCTGGTTTTAATGAACCATCTATCAAGTTTGCTTTTCCAAGTAATAAATCATCAAAATGAGCACTATTAATTGATTTAATATTATTTGATTTCAATTCCATAGTTTCTGGTTTTTCACTGGAATTAGAAGGTTTCAACTCTGCAAGATCATTATCAAAAACAACTTGACTTGAAAGACCTGCATTTTCAAATGTCAAAATAACTTCCTTTGCCATTTCTAAAACTAATCTTGACTCCGAAGATTTTGAAACCACTAAATTTCCAAGAGAATTTTTTACAAACTTTGTTTCACCAAGAGTTTCAACCCTTATTAAATTAGATGTCATTAAAGATTGTGGGGTTTTAGTTTGTGTCGTTCCATAAGTGGCACTAGTATCAAAATAATAACCATCCAATGTTAACTCCTCATTTTTTCTAATTAAATATTCATTTTTATCTGTTAGATTTTGAAGGTTTCCAGCAGAAAAATAAAGTGCTGCACTTGTTCCAAAAATTGTTGCAAACCCAACTGTAACACTTGCCCATAAAATTAAATTTTTTTTATTTGTTTTTGTCATACATTTACCTTCTTTCTCCTTTTTTTCTAAACGTAAGCATTTGCTTGTTTACCCGTAATTAGTGGTGTTACAATTTTAGTTGCAAATAATATTATTATTAAATTAAACCAAATTTTTATTGGTGATGTGGCGAACGATGCCAAAAATGAAACTCAAAAATTAATATTTACTGTGATTTGATCAGCTCATGCAACCAAAGGAATATTAGCAAACTCAGTCAAAACAATAAACATTAAAATAGGAACCATCTTGATGTAATTTTCAGACTTCATTTTAAACCTGCATACTATTAAGAATAAAATAATCACTAAAAATCCAACTCAAGCAAAAATAAGGAATGTTAATTTATTATGTAAAAAAGTGAAACTTTCAAACGCTTGAGATAAATTTTCTTTAGTTAAAAATTGATCAATCAATATTGTAATAACTGAGCCAATAATTAAAGTAAATACTATTGAAGAAATAAGGTTGGAATTCAATAATTTTGTTTCCTGAGTATTTTCATTACGAAGAATTAAAATTTTATCATCTATTTTTTTTATTTTTTCGATTATTGTTTTTGCTTTAATAGAATTTAAATCATTATTATATTCAACAATTAAATTATGATTAAGTTGTATTTTTTTGATATTTAATTTTTTAACTTGTTTACTTTTTGTAAATCGAAAATTAAATTTTTTGAAATAGAATCAAGCAAACAAACCAGGAACCATACCTGAAATACCTAACGCAATAGAATATATGGGGTTATAAAAAACAGGAACGAATAGAAAAGTCATAATATCTGTTATAAAACCAATAGCAAAACCTATGCCTGGACCAAATAAATATCCTGTTATTTTAACTGGAAGGCCAGCTAAAGAAAGTTTGAAGTTTGGTAAAGAAGATATCGCTGCGGCTTGGGCGCCTATTACAACGAATGCTATAGATGTTGCTATAAGAATTGCTATGAATGCAATTCTTTTTGAATTTCATCTTTTCATTTTTACCTTTCTAATATTAGATATAATTATAAAGTAATTTTTCTAATTTAAAACAATTAAAATAAAAAAAATAAAAAGCTAAAAAAAGTTGTATTATATAGTGTATGAAAAAAATAGCAATAATATTAGATTCTTTTTCAGGATTGTATGCAAAAGATATTGAAAATTATAATGATATCTTCTTTCTTTCTTTGCAAGTTGAAATAGATGGCGCAATCATTCAAGAAGGTCTTGAAGAAGTAACGATGGAAACAATTAATAAAATTAGAAATGGTTCAAAGACAGCAACATCTCTTCCAACATTATCTTTTATGCAAGATTTAATTAAAAAAGTTTCAAAAGAATATGAAAATGTTATCTTCTTACCGATCCCAAGTACGATGTCAGGAACCACAAATACACTACAAGCATTTACTAAAAATTATGATAACATTCACATTATTGACAATCATTTTGTAGGTCAAACTTATTTAGATGTTGCAAAAAAAGCTGTTCATATGAGTAATGAAAACTATAGCATTAGAGATATAATATCGTTTATTAATGATATTAATGATAAAACCATGGGTTATACTATACCTGGGGACTTGACATCTGTAATTTCTTCTGGGAGATTGAAGGGTGTTAAAGCACATATAATTGGTTCAAATAAATTTTTATTAATAATAAAAGTATATAATAAATTGTCAGTATCTGGAATTGCAAGATCTAAAAAATCAGCAATTAAAAAAGTATTGTCAAAAATTGAAAAATTTTGTTCTGATAACCCTTCAAAACTTGGATACTCACACAATATTATTTATGGATATGAAGATACTTTCTTGAAATTAGCAAAAGAGTATATGAAAGAAAATCTAATTGATGTTGTTTTTGAAATGAAAACGTCATTATCCACTTTTATTCACACAGGCTATGGAACAATTTATATAGGTGTATCTCCCAAAATAAATTAAAGATCTTTTTTTATTTCATTTCTCAATTTTAATTTTAATATTTGCTTTCTATCATAACGGTCAACTAAGACGTTTACAGGAATTACAATAAAAACTAACGGTATAATAATTAATATTCTATATCATTGATTGTCTCCATCTAATCAAGAACTTAAAAATATGGCCATAAAACAAATAACAATAGGAATTATAAATGTCAATATTGACATTTTTAATATTTTGAAATATATTAGTATAGATGTAATTATAGCTATAACAATCATAAATAAGATCGCTATCAATAAATTGTAACCAAAAGAAAGTGGGGGGGTTTTACCAAAATCTTTTCCCAAAAATAATCAAATGAAAAATGATGGAATTGCAACAACAAATAATGTATATAAAGGTTTTATCCAACTATTCAATCTACTATTCAAAATAGATATATCTACTTTTATATTTTTTTTATTTTTCAAAAGATAAAGTCCTTAAGTAATTAATTAGATCGGAAGAGCGTCGTGTAGGGAAAGAGTG
>CAMRBO010000018.1 GCA_947040465.1 uncultured Mycoplasma sp. | reverse complement strand
GATTTATCTAAAAATAATTTATTTAATTACAAAATAATCTCAATTTTGCTCATAACAACTTCTGCAATTTTGATTATCGGACTACTGGTATCATTAGTGATGTTTAATAAAAAAAATAAATAAAAAATTCATTAATTTTTACAAAAATACAAAACCCTCTTTTGATTAATATAAAATTTTTATGATATAAAATAATAATATTATATATAATATAAAATTAGGATGATTATTTTAATCATCTCAATTTATCAAAGCACAATAAAGGATTTTATGAAAATAAATTTAAAAAAAGCTTTAATTACAACTACTATAGTTTCTACTTCAACAGCGATAATGGGTTTATCCATTTTTATTGTTGGAGGGTATGGAAATAAAATAAGTTCTCTGTCTGAAATAGAAAATTCAGGTTACTTTGGTTTAAATACGGCATTTGTAAAAGAAAAAACAAATGAGGTAGACACCAAGGATAAATATGTTAAATATTTAACTTTAGAATTACAATCTGAAGCGGATAAAAAAAACGGAGTAGAATATAATGAATCTATTAATAAAATAAAAGAATCTGAATCTACATTGGAAAATTATATGATTACTGAAGTTGCTCCATTAGAAGAAGCTGTCAAAATAGCTCAAGTTAATTTTGATAAGAATAGGAGTAATTCAAATAAAGAATTACTTCGAATTGCAGAGCAAAATCTTTCTATTGCCATGAATAACAAAATCATTAGTGATAATAACAAAATCATTAGTGATAATAACAAAATCATCAATAAAATAAATCAATCAGAAGAAGATATTCCAATGCTAAATAATTATTTCTTATGAAATACTTTATTTATTATTGGAACTGTATTGCTATCTGTTGGATCTATTATTGCCGTTGTTTCAACTAGTTATTCCATTTACTTAAAGAAAAATACTAAAGAAATATAATTAAAGAAATAATTTTTATGAACCATTAATCATAAAAAAAATGGCTATTAACACACAAATTACGTCAGCCATTATAAAAAATGAGACTCTATTTTTAAGTCAAAATTTTTTAAAACCAGTATGCTCATTTATTGATTTTTCAGGAAGTGAGCGAGTTATAAAATAATATGTATATATAATTGAAATAATAGCTAGAACAATAAAAAGAGACCCCGCTATATAATATGCTCAGTGAGCATCAATATTTATGTTAGGAATTCCGATATTAACTCTTGTATTGTTTTTTAATGATTGCATATATGGTTATTATATATAAAATAATCACTTGAAAGGAAAAAATGAAATCAAAATTAGCATTTTTGAATAGGTTACCCAAACGCAAAAAAAGTTCAGGTGCAGGAAGAGAGTTTATTGCTAAATTGTCAAAAGGTCTAATGTTGCCAATTGCAATGCTTCCTATTGCAGGTTTATTTTTAGGAATAGGTGCAACAATAGCGACACAAGGAGCAAATGCAGGAATTGAAGGATTGGTGGTTTTAGGGAATTTTCTAAAACTTCCAGGAGATGTTATATTCGGTGCTTTGCCAGTTCTATTTGCTATAGCCATTGCTATAGCTTTTACTAAGGATGCAGGTGCAGCAGGACTCTCTGCTCTTGTTGGATTCTTGGTATTCTCTGGAATTCAAGCATCTTTGATTGTTCCGAATGGTGAAGGGTATGATATTCTTTTTTATAAAGCTGGTTCTTTAGGGTTTGTAGATTATGGATTACCTAGTTCATTATTTGGATCAGTTCTTGGGATACATCAACTTCAAACATCTGTATTTGGAGGATTTATAGTAGGATTTACTGTGGCATTCTTATATAATAAATTTAAAGATATTCAATTACCACCTGTATTAGGGTTCTTTTCTGGAGTTAGATTTATACCTGTTGTGACATTTGCGGCACTATTTCCAATAACACTGTTATTGTTAATGATTTGACCTTTGATAGGAATATTTTTTAATATTATAGGTGGAGCTCTTGGATCTAATATGTATGGATTTAATGCATTTATTTTTGGTTATATTGAAAGATCTTTAGTTCCTTTAGGTTTACATCATGCATTCTATTCACCTCTTTGATATTCTAGTGTTGGAGGGTTTTTAGATTTAAATGATGCAGCCATTGTTTCTGGAATTGCTTTGAATCAGACATGATTACAACTAGCAACAGAGTTAAATCCTGGTCAAACAATTCAAGGTAGTTATTCTGGAGATCAACAGATATGAGCGTTTTTAAATTCATTTTTAGTTGGTAGGCAAATTGATGTTTCAGGAATTACACAGACAATTCAATTTAATGATTTTACAACATCAGTTTATACAGAGAATTTTCACGATTTACTATTGGGTTCTGAAATTGGTTCTGCTGGAGTTAATGCAGGACAATATATGCAAGGTAAATATCCATTTATGATGTTTGGTTTGCCTGCTGCCGCTGCAGCCATGGTTATGGCTGCGCCAAAAGAAAATAGAAAAATGGCAGGTTCGCTTGTAGCTTCGGCAGGAGCAACATCATTTTTGACAGGTATTACCGAGCCTATAGAATTTACATTTCTATTTTTAGCGCCTTGATTATTTTGAGGATTTCACTCATTTTTTGCAGCTATGTCGTTTGGATTAATGTCATGAATAGGACTAATATTTCCATCTATTGCACCTCATATTGGGATGACATTTTCAGGTGGAGCATTAGATTGAATAATTTATGGAGCAGTCCAAATACCAGGAGGATCTAACGCTTGAGTCGCGCTATTAATAGGTGCAGCATACGTTCCTATTTATTATTTCTTCTTTTTATGAGCGATAAAAAGATTTGATATTGGAACTCCAGGTAGAGGTGAAAATGTAAAATTATTTACAAAAGAAGATTATAAAAATAGAAATACAAACAGTAATTTATCAGAAAATAGAATATTAGCACTTCAAGTTATTCAAGCTTATGGTGGGCTAAAGAATATCAAAAATACTGATGCTTGCATAACTAAGTTGAGAATTCAAATAATAAAACAAGATATAGTTAATCGCGATAGATTAATGGAACTGGGAGCTATGGGGGTTATTAAACCATCTGCTCAATCAGTTTATTCAATTTTTGGTTCAAAAGCAGATTTAATTAAAAATGAAATAATTAAAATACAAGAAGAAATCAGTCTTGATAATTCGTTGGAGGATAAATTATTTTCTGAAATTAATGAATTAACTAATAATTTGCCAGACAATAGTAATTCTGAAGATGTGAGTGTAGAAACTATTATCATCTATTCTCCAATGGATGGTGAATTAATAGGCATAGAGGATATTCCTGACCAAACATTTTCAGAAAAGATGATTGGAGACGGTGTAGGAATAATAACGACAGGAAATAGGGTTGTTTCTCCAATTGATGGAGAAGTTGAACTTGCTTTTCCTGGAGGGCATGCTTATGTTATTAAATCTTTAGGTGGGACAGGTATAATGATTCATTTAGGTATAGATTCTATAGGTATTGAAGAAAATAAAAAGCCGGTACGTCTTTTTGATCCACATGTAGAAACAGGAAATATTCTTAAAGTTGGGGATGATATTGTTGGGGTTGATGCTAAAAAACTTCTTCTTTTAGCTACTTCAAATATTAGTCCAGTATTGGTTTTAAATGAAACTCTAAAAGGCAGAAAAATAGAATTTATAGCAAAAAAAGGAATCATTAAAATAGGTGAACCTATTTTCAAATTAGTTCCAAATAATTAATTTTTATATCTAAAAAGCAACAAAACAAAAAAAGCAACAAAACTATACTTGTTGTTTTTTTTATTTTATGGTTAAATTAATTTATAATATTTAAATGAATAATGACTCTTTAAGTAAAATGAATCCAAATAATAGTGATGCAAATGTTTTGGCAAAATCATTGAATAAAATAACGTTATCAAAAAATAATAGTCATAAAATTGATTTTTCTTTAGAGATGATAAATGGAAAAATTAACTCCAAAATAGATTCTTCTTCTAAAGGCATAAATGAATTAACAGTTTCAAATATAGGTGATAGATATATATCATATTTAAAAAATAAAAAAATAAATGATAAATCATTTCTTGTGATAAGTGATAAAAACTTTGATGCAAAAGTATTTTCTCAAATTTTTGCATCATCATTAAAATCAAATGATGTGCAAGTTTTTTTTGCATCCAATAATAAATCTGTTAATTTAGCAACAGCATTTTTAAATATTGATGAATCATTTGGTGGAATAATTAAATTTTCATTAAATGAAGTTGAAAATAATGTTTTATCAATTAGTTTTTTTAATAATGACGGAACTTTTATATCTGCTCAGGATTCATTATTATTTAATATAGATGATTCCAATACTTTAGAGTTGAATTTAAAGGCCTATGATGAGCAAATAGACACTCTTCCTGAATTAAATGCCAACAAATATATGTTAATGTTACCATTTGAAAAAAATTTATCAAATTTAACAGTTTCTATTAATAATAGTTACAAAATGAATGATGAAGTAATTAATAATTTTTTTTCCAGAAACAAAATAAAATATATTGAATCAAAAAGTAAGGCGCCAAATAAAGACAAAAATATTAAAAAAGCAATATTTAATTCTATGAAAAATAGAGGAGATGTGGCAGTTAGTCTAATTTCTAATAATGATGAATTTGAATTAGCCATTCGTCATAAAAATCATTATAAATTTTTTGATTTGAATGATTTATCTGCGATGTATTTATATTATCAAATAAAACATAACAACAAAGATGAAAAATATTTTAAAAACAAATATATAGTTACTAATATTAGTTCTAGTTATTTAAGTTCTATAATTGCTAAAAAACATAAAATAGAAACAAAGGAATATGATAATTTTCATTCCAACATTTCAAACAACAAAGATTTAAGTTTAGATATGTTGTTTGCAACAAATGGAAAAAACTACTTTATTTCTAAAGGACAATCAAACTACATTTCTGATCCTTTTTATAATTTGCAATTATTTTTAGAAATGATTTCATTTTATAAAAAACAAAATAAAAATTTATATGATGTAATGATTGAAATAAATGCTGAATATGGAATTTACAGACACTCGGTAAATGAACAAAAAATGGATGATGTTACTTATAGAAAATTTATCAATTTAACATCTAAAGAATTAAAAATAGCAAATCAAAATATAGTTAGATTAGAAAATTTTAAAACTGAAAACAAAAATATCAAAATAACCAAAATAACTTTAGAAGATAAAACCAAAATATCATTTATTTATTCAGATACAACAAACTCCTTAAAAATTTATTTGTCATTATTTTTTAAACCAAAAAAAACATCTAATTTACCAATTAAAAAAACACTTTCACTAGATAAAAATGGGAATTATATTAATTTAATTATTCAAGAAAAAAAAATAATAGAAGCTATAAAAGCATTTAATGATGATTATTCTAAAAAAACATTTAGTTGAAGAGATTTGGTTAAATACTTTGTTTTTATAGCGATATTTATATCTATTTTTATTATTTTATTTTCAACATTATATAGCAGCGATGAAGGTCCTATGAAAATATTTAATGAACTCAATAACCTTATAATTAAAACACCTCTTTTAATGTATTTATTACCATTTTTAGTCATTTTAGTCATGTTTCCAATAATTTGCAATTCAATATTGATAGGTAGAATGTTGCGTGTTCAAGGTCAAAAAGTTAAAGTGAGACATTTAGTAATTGCATCTAGTATAGGTGTTGTTATTTCTAGTATTACACCGATGTCAATAGGAGGAGATATTGCAGCATATTGATATTTAAAGCGTAAATCTTTTAAGAGAGAAACTTTGATTGCAACGTTTCTTGCAACTTCATTTCTTTATCAAGTTGTTGGAGCTATTACATCCTTGATTTTTATTCCTATGGGTTTATTTGTATATGGTGAAGTTTTGCTTTCGGGAAGTGCAGAGTCAATTACAATACTTACTTTGGTTTTGATAGGATTTTTTAGCAATATTATAGCGGCTATTTTTATAGGAGTTTTTTCTTTTAACAAAAAAGCTCAATCTTTATTCATAAAATTTTTAGTTTGATTGATTGAATGGAATCCTTTCATTACTTCTAGAGACCCTAGCGCAAAGGCGGCCAGTTTTCAATATGCATTTATAAAAATAAGAACTAGCTCATTGACAATATTTAAAAATACAGGAGTAACATTAGAATTTATATTTTGAAGAATTCTTCCTATTTTTCTAAATTTAGGGGCAATCTTAGCAATTTTATCAGGTTTTATGAAACCAAGTAATGAGTTATGAGGAGGACAATATATTAACTTTATGATTGGTAATTCTATAGTTAGTTCAGCTAATATGTTATCAATTACACCAGGAGGATCTGGCACAAGTCAATGACTTCAAACAGCAATATATGAACCGTTATTTAAAGAGGGTCATGCTGTAGAATATTCTAAGATGTTTTCATTGCTTTCTACTTTATTATTCTTTATAGTTCCAACGATACTTTCAGCCCTACTCCTTTTCACTGTTTGAATGGGAGAAAAAAGAATAGATAAATATGAAAAAATCAAAAGAGTCATTTTATATGAAAACAAAAATTATAAAAACAAAAATATTAGAAAGCATACTGTTTTTTTTAAAATTTCATCAATTATTTGGGTAACTGGGATAATGTCAGCAATGTTAATTTATTACTTGAATTATCTTGTTTTTATGTAATAAACTCTATTTTTTGTTTCAATTTTTTCAATGCTGATTTTATGGCATCATTCATTTTCATTTGATTATCTATTTTATCAACAGCAATAAGAACAGTTGAATGATCTCTATTTTGAAAAAATACTCCTATTTCTTTATAAGTTAATCCGAGCATATCTCTCATTAATCACATTGAAATATGTCTGCCTAAAACAATATCTTTTCTTCTACTTTTGTTTTGGAGGTCAGTTCTTTTCAAACCATAATAATTAGCTACTGTATCAACAACTCTTTCTTTAGTTATGTTTTCTTTTTGCTGTTTTAAAGATGCAAAAATTTTACCTACCACTTGTTGCGTGTATTTGATATTGCCTATTTCTTCTTCATAAAATTTTATTCTATTTATAGCTCCTTCTAAATTTCTAATAGAATTTGAATGATTTCTAACTATGAATTTTAATGCTTCATTTTCTCATTCTGAAGGATCAATGTTTTTTTTAATTAGTTTAGCTTTCAAAATTTTCATTAAGTCATCATATGAAGGGTGTGTAATCTCGAGTGTTAAACCTCCTTGGAATCTTGTGATAAATCTTTCTTCGAATCCCCCTAATAAGTTAGGCTCTTTATCAGATGCAATAATAATTTGACTATTTTTATTTAAGTGATAATTTATTATATTAAATAAAACGGATAGAGTAGAAGTTTTATTCGCATACATTTGAATATCGTCAAAAATCAAAGTATCAAAAGACTTATATGATTCAATAATCTTGTTTATTTTATCTTGATTATTGTCCATTAAAAATGGAATGATTTTTTTAGTGAATGTCTCAGGATTTATGTAACAAACTTTCTTGTTTTTAGATAGTAATTCATTTCCAATAGCGTGCAACAAATGAGTTTTCCCTAATCCAGAAGTTGAGTAAATAAACAAAGGAGAAAAAATGACTTCATCATTTTTTATAATTTTTTTAGCACCTTTTATAGCGGTTTCATTGAATAATGCAGAAATATAATCAGAAAAGTTTACATCATTTTTGATTTTTGATTTTTTAACTCAATCTTGATTAATTTTATTTTGATCAGGAATTGTTTTTTTTTGAAAATCATTTTTATTAATATAAATTATTTTTTCAATATTAGGAAAAACATTATTATTAACTAATTCGATAATGTTCGAATATTTAGAATTTAGGAATGTAATAATTTCTTTTGAAGGAAAAACAACATATATTAATTTTGAATTTACAACTTTAATGAATGCACTGCTAACAAAACTAGAAAAAATTAATTGATCTTTAAGTGCTTTTTCAAACTCGACCAAAAAATTCTTAGTGTATAATTGATTAGTATTAGCATTCATGTCCATATTTAATAATCTTAAACTAAATTATAGTGAGTTTATAGAATAAGTATTAAAAACATGAAAAAAAGAGTGTAATCTATTATAAATAAATTATTTTTGTTATACTTTATATATAAATTGTTATATTGTT